>SCVT01000287.1 GCA_004296815.1 Reyranella sp.
TCCTCGGCCTGCGGCGTGAAGCTCACGATATCGGTGAACATCACGGTGACGTTGCGCCGGCGCGACGCCACGGCGTCCTCGCCGAGCTCCATCAGCCGGAAGACCAGGCGGTGCGGCACGTAGGCGCCGAACCACTTGAGCGCGCCGCGCGCCTTGTCGAGGCTGTGGCCGGCATCGTCGATCTCGCGCAGCCGCGACTGGCGATGGAATGGCTCGTCGAACTTGAGGTGCTCGATCGCCTCCGCCGCCGACGTCAGCGTGCGGATCGAGCGCGCCATGCGCAGCCCCATGAACAGCGCCAGCAACGCGGCGACGGCCAGCGTCGCGGCGCCCACGATGGCGCCGTTGCGCAGCCGGTCGAGATCGCCGGTCGCGTCCTCGATCGGGAAGTACTGCCCGACGAGCCAGGGATCGGGGCCGAAGCGGGTGAGCTCGCGATAGACGAACACCCAGCGCCGGCCGCCCTCCTCCACGACATGGCCGAGGCTGCCCAGCGCCCGGTCGATCTGCGGCGAACGCACCGGCTTGTCCCAGATCTTGGCGAGCACCGGGTCGTCCACCTGCTTGATGGTGGGCAGCGGGTGCTCCTCCGAAAGGCCGAGGCTGCGCGAGTGGACGAGGCGGCGATGCGCCAGCACCTGGTCGCGTCCGACCAGGATGAAGTAGCGGCCGTCGCCGCCATGCGCCGGATCGCCGATCAGGGAGGAGAGATCGCCAACCGCCACGGTGGCGATCAGGCCGCCGATGAAGGCGTTGTCGATCCGCCGCACCGGCGTGCGCACGTTGACCACCGGCTGCTTGATCGCCTCGCTCCAGAACAGCGCCCCCCAGAAGGTGCGCTGCGAGGTCTGGAGCTGGCGGAAGCGTTCGAGGCCCTGCGGCTGGTCGACCAGCGAGACCGTATCGCGCTTCACCTGGCCGTCGGCCTCGCGCATGGCGCGATGGAGCTTGAGGTCGAGCGTGGCGAAGCCCACCGCCGACACCGCCGGGACCTGGGTCATCAACACCGAGAGCGCCTCGCGCACGTCGACCGGCGATTCGATGTCGATGCGGCCGGCGGCGGCCATCGCCGCGATCAGCTCGAGCTGCTCGCCGACCGGATCGAGCCGGCTGCGGACCAAGGCCACCTGGGAGTCGACGACGCGGGCGGCGCGGTCGACCAGCAACCGGTCGGCGGTGCCGGTGGCGCCGGCCAGCACGACGATGTAGGCGATGCCAGAGATCAGCGCGAGCGAAACGAAGGCAAGCGCCAGCGCCGCGACCAGCGGCAGGCGCCAAGGACGGCGCACTGCGGCGTCAGGAGAAGGGTCGGTGACCGGGCTCACGCGGCGGCATCATATTATGTCCGCCGCGTCGAAGCGATGCCGATGGCGATCAGGCGGCGGCGCGAATCGCCGCCTGCTTGACCTTGGTGTCGACGTGGCCCTCGAACTGCTCGAAGTTCGACTCGAAGCGCTTGGCGACGTCGCGCGCGGCGTGGTCGTAGGCCTTCTTGTCCTTCCAGGTGTTCTTCGGATTCAGCACGTCGCCCGGCACGTCCGGGCAGGCGCTCGGCACCTGCATGCCGAAGTGCGGGTCCGTCGCCGAGGCGACCGTCGCCAGCGTGCCGTCGAGGGCGGCGCGCACCATCGCGCGGGTGTGGCGGATCGACATGCGCTCGCCGACGCCGAAGCCGCCGCCCGACCAACCGGTGTTGACCAGCCAGCACTTGACGTTCTGGCGGGCCATCTTCTCGCCCAGCATCTTGGCGTAGACGGTGGGATGGCGCGGCATGAACGGCGCGCCGAAGCAGGTCGAGAAGGTCGCCTGCGGCTCGGTCACGCCCTTCTCGGTACCGGCGACGCGCGCCGTGTAGCCCGAGAGGAAGTGGTACATCGCCTGCTCCGGCGACAGCCGCGAGATCGGCGGCAGCACGCCGAACGCGTCGGCCGTCAGCATCACGATGTTCTCGGGCGTGCCGGCGATGCCGGTCGTCGAGGTGTTCGGGATGAAGTCGAGCGGATAGCAGGCGCGCGTGTTCTCGGTGAACTTGCCGTCGTCGAGGTCGAGGCGGCCGGTCGCCGGATCGATCACGACGTTCTCCAGCACCGTGCCGAAGCGGCCGGTGGTGGCGTAGATTTCCGGTTCCGCCTCGCGTGAAAGCTTGATCACCTTGGCGTAGCAGCCGCCCTCGAAGTTGAAGAGGCTGTTCTCGGCCCAGCCATGCTCGTCGTCACCGATCAGCGTGCGCGTCGGGTCGGCCGACAGCGTCGTCTTGCCGGTGCCGGAGAGGCCGAAGAAGATCGCGACGTCGTTCTTCGGGCCGACATTGGCCGAGGCGTGCATGGGCAGCACGTTCTTGTCGGGCAGCAGGTAGTTCAGGA
>SCVT01000029.1 GCA_004296815.1 Reyranella sp.
CCGGCCGGCAGGTGTTGCGCCATGGCGAGATCGGCGACCGGAACCGGCGTGGTGGCGCCATGCTCCTGCAGGAGGTGCTGCAGACGGCTGACCGAGCCTTCGGTGTATCCCGCCACGACGACGCGCCGACCGGCTTCGTTCGCCGCCTTCACATGCTCGGCGACCTCGTCGAACAGGTTCACGCCCTGGCCGGTACGCGCCTGGGCGAAGCCCTCGTGGCGCCGGCCGCCGAGATCGATCGTGTCGACCGCGCCGGGCGCCGCATCGAAGGTCGTGAACTGAGCCGACGTGCGGCCTCCGAGCAGACGCTCCCACTCCGACGGCTTGAGGTAGAGGCGCTCGGGCGGGACCGGTTTGTAGTCGGCGCCGCCGGTCATGCCGCCCTTGCCCTCGGTCTTCTGGCGCGCGTCGTAATAGTCGGTGATCAGCTCGTGCCGCGCGCCGAAGGCTTCCTTCGCCTCGTGGTCGGCGGTGACGACGGCATCGGGGCAATAGTCGAGCAGTGTCTCGAGATGGTCGTGAAACAGCGGCAGCCAATGCTCCATGCCGACATGGCGCTGGCCGGCCGACACCGCCTCGTAGAGCACGTCGTCGCCTGCGACGTTGCCGAACAGCTCGCGATAGCCGCTGCGGAAACGCTCGATGCTCTCGGGCGTCAGCAACACTTCGCTGACGGGCAGCAGGACGACCTCGTCGCGATTGCCGGTCGAGAGCTGGCTCATCGGATCGAACGAGCGGATCGACTCCAGCGCGTCGCCGAACAGGTCGAGCCTCACCGGCTCCTTGGTGCCCGGCGGGAAGAGGTCGAACAGGCCGCCGCGGACCGCGAACTCGCCGGGCTCCATGACGGTCTCGGAACGGCCGTAGCCGTTTTCGCCCAGGAACTTGGTGAGCCACGCCACGTCGAGCGTCTGGCCCTTGCGCAAGGTCGTCGCCGCCTCGGCATAGAGGCTGCGCGGCGGCACGCGCTGCAGCGCCGCGCCGACCGAGGCCAGGATGATGCGCGCCGGGGCGCCGGGCTTCTTCGGGTGGGCCAGGCGGCTCAGCGTCTCCAGCCGCTCCGCAACGATGTCGGGATGCGGCGACAGGCGGTCGTAGGGCAGGCAGTCCCACGCCGGGAACACCAGCACCTCGCGGTCCGGCGCGAAGAAGCGCAGGCCGTCCTGCAGGCGCTCCAGGCGCTGGCCGTCGCGCGCCACGTGCAGGATGTCCTGGCCGCCAGTCGTGCGGGCGATCTCGGCCAGCACCAGCGCGTCGGCGCCCTCGGGCAGTCCGGCCACCGTCCAGCGGCCGGCCTTGCGCGCGATCGCCGCCAGGGCTTCGGAGAACGGCACCGACACTAGAACCTCACACGAAACGCCAGCAGCTTGCGCACCACCGGGGTGTCGCTCTCGGGCGGAACCGGAACCTTGCCGCTCACCCAGTCGTAGATCTCGTTGTCGCCGACCTGCAGCAGGCGCTCGTACTGGTCGAGCTCGGCGGCGTCGAAATCGGCGATATGGGCGCGCGCGAACTGGCCAAGGAGAATGTCGTTCTCCTTGTTGCCGCGATAGACACTGCGATAGAGCAGGCGCTTGCGCCGCGTCTCGATGTCCGCCTCGCCTGTTCCGCTTGGCATCTTTTCCCCAGGTCCGGCCCGAAAAGGGGCGTAGCATATAGGCGGCGGCGATGGCGAAGTCACGCGGCCC
>SCVT01000288.1 GCA_004296815.1 Reyranella sp.
GAAGCGCTCGCCCAGCAGCGCGATCTCCAGCGCCTTGCGCTCGCCCACGACGCGCGGAAGGAAGTAGGTCGCACCGCCGTCGGCCGAGAGGCCGATGTGGCGATAGGCCAAGGTGAAGAACGAGTCTTCGCTGGCGATCGCCAGATCGCAGTTCAGGATCAGCGACAGGCCGAAGCCCGCGGCGGCTCCCTGCACCGAGGCGAGCACCGGCTTGTTCATGCGGCGGATCTGGTAGATCGCCTGGTGCGCCTTCACCACGCGCATCTCGAAGCCCGCGAGATGGGCCTCCTTCTCGGTCGTCAGCGACTTGTGGAAGCCCTTGATGTCGCCGCCCGCCATGAAGTGCGAGCCCGAGCCGCGGATCACGACGCAGCGCACCGCGGGATCCTTCTCGAACTTCGCCGAATGCTCGACCAGCAGGTCGCGCATCTCCATCGAGAGCGCGTTGAGCTGGTCGGGGCGGTTGAGCGTCAGCCAGCCGATGCCGTCTTTAACCTCGGCGAGGACATGGGGTGCGGACATTCGGGCATTTCCTCCGGCTGCGATGAGGCGCCAGTTTGCCCGATTTGCCGAGCCAGCCAACCGGCCAGCGCATCCCACGCGGCGCGCGGCATCGACTTGCGGAAAAAGCCGAAATGGCCGACCGCCTCGACGCCGAGATCGGCGGGCGCGAGATGCAGCCGCTCGACCGTCGCGTCCGGATAGTAGGGTCGCAGCGCCTCGACGGCGGAGTGCGGCGCGATGGGGTCGTCGGTGAAGCTCATCCAGCGGAGCGGGAGGCGGACCTCGCGATTGAACGGCCGCAGCGGCCAACCATCGGCGTCGCAAACATAGTGCGGCGAGCGTCCCCAGCGCGCCCAGCTCCGCGCGACGCTCGCAGGCAGGTCGGCGGTGCCGATCCACGAGCCGGGGAAGCGGCCGGTGAGCGCCGTGAGGCCGGGAATGAGAAGCCACCACAGCGCCAGCATGCGCAGCCGGCGCCGGCCGGCGGGCCAGTGCCGCCAATGGCCGCTCTGCGTGCAGACCAGCACGGCGGCGGAAAGCTCGCCGATATTGTCGGCGAGCCCCAGCACCTGGCCGCCGAAGGAATGGCCGACGACAGTGCGTGCAGCCCCCGGCGCAAGCGTCGCGAGATGGTCGATCATCGAGGGCTGATCGACCCCGCCCCACTGCTCCATCGTCGCGGTCGCAGGCTTCTCGGACTGGCCGATGCCGCGATAGTCGTAGGTCAGCACCGCGAAGCCGCGCTCGCTGAGATGCTGCGCGAAGGCACCATAGAACTGGCGCGCGATTCCGGTACCGCTGTTCACCAGCACGGCGATGCCGTTGGGCGTGGCGGGCTCGAAGAAGGTGGCGGCGAGCTTGATGCCGTCGCGCGCGGCGAGGGTCAGGTCGGGCATGACACCGGTATCCGACGGCGCGCCCGTCGGGACAAACGCATTGCCCCGGCGCCGCGATGAATGAGGTTCAGCCCGCGTCCTTCATTGCGGACAGCTCGGCCTGCATCCAGCGGCGCAGCGCGCGGATCGCGGGCAGGCCGCGATCCTGCGGCCGGCAGACGAACCAGATCTGGCCGCGCGTCGGCACGGCGGGGCCGAGCTTCACCAGCGCGCCCGAGGCGATCTCGCTGTCGACCAGCGGCTCGAAGGCTAAGGCGATGCCGAGGCCGTGCGCGGCCGCACGCAGCGCCTGGCCCATGCCGTCGAGCTGGATGCTCTTCTGTCCCTTGCGCTCGAACGCCTCGGGCTCGAGGCCCGCGCCTTCGGCCCATTCCGTCCACGAGGCGCCGAACGGCGAGACGCGGACCTGCGGCGCGCGTGCGAGGTCAGCCGGCGTGCGCAGCCTGAGGCGCTTGGCGAGGGCCGGCGCGCCGACCGGCACGGCGGCGAGGTCCATCACCTTCTCCGCCGCGACGCCCGGGAACTTGCCGTCGCCGTAGCGCATGGCGACGTCGATCAGCCCCGCCTCCATGTCGGCCATGCGCATGCTCGCCTCGACCTGCACCTCGATCTCAGGGTGCTGGGCGATGAACTGGCCGATGCGCGGCAGCAGGAAGTGGGTGGCGAAGATCGGCACCGCCGAGACGCGCAGCTTGCGCGAGCCCGAGCCCTGGCGCGCGAGCGCCCGCGAAAGATCGCCGAAGGCGCGGCCGGTGGTCGAGGCGAGCGTATGGCCGGCCGGCGCCAGCACGACGCCGCGCGGTCCGCGTTCGAAGAGCTTTGCGCCGAGCTGGCGCTCGAGGCCGGCGATGCGATGGCTGACCGCCGAGGCCGTGATGTGGAGCTGCTCGGCCGCGGCCTTGAACGAGCCGGTGCGCGCGGCGAGCTCGAAAGCCTGCAACGCGAGCAGGTCGCGCGCGGTCAGGCTTCCTGTGTTGCCGTCGCTCAGAAGGCTTCCGCCGGCAGCGCCATCAGGGTCGAGGCGCCGGCCTTGATCTGATGGTTGAGCGACACGGTCTGCGGCAGCACGCGCGCCATGTAGAAGCGCGCGGTCGCGATCTTGGCCTCGTAGAAGGCGTTGTCGTTGCCGGCGGCCAGTCCCTTATGGGCGGCGACGACGATGCGGTTCCACATGAAGGCCATCGCGGTGTAGGCCATCAGGCGCAGCAGGTCGGTCGCGGCACCGCCCGCCTCGTCCGGGTTCTTCATGGCGTTCTGCATCAGGAACAGCGCGGAGTCCTGCACGCGGCCCAGCGCCTTCTCGAGCGGCTCGACGAACTCCTTCATCTTGTCGTCGGCCTTGTGCTGGGCGACGAAGCCCGAGATCTCGCCCAGCAGGCGCTGCGCGGCGCGCCCGCCCTTCATCGGCAGCTTGCGGCCGACCAGGTCGAGCGCCTGGATGCCGTTGGTGCCTTCGTAGAGCTGGGTGAT
>SCVT01000030.1 GCA_004296815.1 Reyranella sp.
GGGGCCCGGGCGTCTTCGCCGAAGATGATGAGACGGTGCTGATCGAGTTCCTCGATGGTCTTCGGCTTGCCGTACTTCTGCACGTAGCTGTGCGAGGCGTAGACGTGGCTGCGCACGGTGAGGAGATGGCGCTGCACCAGCCCGGGCTGCCGCGGCATGACCATTCGGATCGCGACGTCCGCCTCGCGCATGCCGAGATCCAGCTCGTTGTCGGACAGGACCAGGCTGACGTCGATCTCCGGATAGAGAGCGATGAACTCGTGCATTTGGGCCGTCAGCCAGGTCGAGCCGAAGCCTACGGTCGCGTGGATCTTCAGGCGGCCGGCCGGCTTGTCCTGGTTGGCGCGCAGCAGGGCCTCGGCAGTGTTCACCTTGGCGGCCATGTCGCGCGCGGTGCGGTAGAGGAGTTCGCCTTGCTCCGTCAGGATCAGGCCGCGGGCGTGGCGATGGAACAGCATGACGCCGAGCTGCTCCTCCAGTGCGCCGATCTGCCGTGAGATCGCCGACTGGCTGAGCTTCAGCGACTCGCCGGCATGCGTGAAGCTTCCGGCATCGGCCACGGCCTGAAAGATCCGCAGCTTGTCCCAGTCCATCTCCATGCCTCCCCTGCCTCGCGCCGCCGCCTACTCGGCGGCCTGCGCGAGACGCGCCTCCTGCGTCGCCAGCCATTTCTCCGCCTCAAGGGCCGCCATGCAGCCCGTTCCTGCGGCCGTGACGGCCTGGCGGAAGATCTTGTCCTGCACGTCGCCCGCCGCGTAGACGCCCTCGACGTTGGTCGCGGTCGAACCCGGCTTGGTGATCAGATAGCCCTCGCCGTCCATCTCGAGCTTGCCCTTGAACAGCTCGGTGTTGGGCGAATGGCCGATGGCGACGAAGAAGCCGTCAGTCGGGATCTCCTTCTCCGCACCTGTCTTGACGTTGCGCACGCGCACGCCCGTCACGACCGGCGGCGTCTTCTCGCCCAGGATTTCCTGCACCGCGTGGTCCCACAGCACGGTCACCTTGGGATTCTTGAACAAGCGATCCTGCAGGATCTTCTCCGCGCGGAAGCTGTCGCGGCGATGGACGAGTGTCACCTTCGAAGCGTGATGCGTGAGGTAGAGCGCCTCCTCGACCGCGGTGTTGCCGCCGCCGACCACGACCACTTCCTTGCCGCGGAAGAAGAAGCCATCGCACGTCGCGCAGGCCGACACGCCGCCGCCGCGGAAGGTCTCCTCGCTCGGCAGCCCCAGCCACTTCGCGGTGGCACCGGTCGCGATGATGAGGGCATCGGCTTCGTAGCGATCGCCCGAGTCGCCCAGGCACACGAACGGCCGGCGCGTCAGGTCGACATCGACGATGGTGTCGAAGAAGAGCTGCGTGCCGACATGCTCGGCCTGCTTCTGCATCTGCTCCATCAGCCAGGGACCCTGGATGACGTCGGCGAAACCCGGGTAATTCTCGACGTCGGTCGTGATGGTGAGCTGGCCGCCGGGCTGGATGCCCTGCACCAGCATCGGCTTCAGGCTGGCGCGCGCGGCGTAGATGGCTGCCGTGTAGCCCGCCGGGCCAGAGCCCAAAATCATTACCTTGCTGCGATGAACTGCTGCCATGTCCGCCCCGCATCCCGCCGACCGCATATCTTCGACATAT
This sequence comes from Reyranella sp., assembly GCA_004296815.1. Lineage (GTDB taxonomy): Bacteria > Pseudomonadota > Alphaproteobacteria > Reyranellales > Reyranellaceae > Reyranella. The sequence continues at coordinate 1,633 of SCVT01000030.1, forward strand.
ATGCAAACCTCGCCGGTCTTGCACGACCAGAAGTCGGATTTGGGCGCAATTGTTCACAGCGACCCGGCGAATTCTCGCAACTTTATTGCGCGCATGGCATGGTTCTGGCATAGACCGCGGCCACGGGAGGAAAAACGGATGGCTCGCGCAAAGCTCGATCGAATCGACCGGCGCATTCTCAGCGACCTGCAGTCAAACGGCCGCATGACTAACGTGGAGCTGGCCGAACGGGCCGGCATTTCGGCGCCGCCCTGCCTGCGTCGTGTCCGGGCGCTCGAGCGGGCCGGCATCATCAAGGGCTACCACGCCGATCTCAGCCCGGAAGCGCTGGGCTACAGCGTCTCGGTCTTCGCCCTGGTCGGCCTGAACAGCCAGGCCGAAGCCGACCTCAAGGCGTTCGAGGAGCTGATCGCCAAGTGGGACGAGGTTCGCGAGTGCCACATGCTGGCCGGCGAAGCCGATTTCCTGCTGAAGATCGTCGCCGAGACGTGGGACGAGTATCAGAAGTTCCTGACCACCCGGTTGACCTCGGCCCCGAACGTCAGCCACGTGAAATCGATGATGGTGTTCCGCACCGCCAAGCAGGTGCCGGGAGTGCCGATCAGCATCGAGTAAACGGCGAGGAGCATCGACCATGGACGGCAGCGCAGCACCGGACGTCACACTGGAACGACTGCACGAGATCGCCGACACCTTCGCGCGCCGCGACGTCGACGGCATTGTGAATTCCTTCGCCGACGACGGCGAGTTCCGCAATGCCAAGGGCCCGGACTACTGGGGCCAGAGCTTCAAGGGCAAGGCCGCCATCCGCAGCTATTTCGAGCCCCTGTTCGCCAATACCGGCGACGTAAAATGGCTCCATACGAACGAATTCATCTGCGGCGACCGCGCGGTCACCGAATGGCACCGCACCGCCACTCTGAAGACCGGTGAGCGCCAGGAATGGTTGGGCTGCGACCTCTACACGTTCCGGCGCGGCCTGATCGTGATGAAGGACACCTACATCAAAGTCGTCGTCTGAAAGGGCTTGCGGGAAACGCTGTGTATTGATAGCGTCCCTAAAATACACAGCGTTGTCATTAAGTCCCCATCGGAGGTCACGAGCCATGAAGGACTTCTTCCAGGCATCCCGCGTGCTGCTGCTCGATATGGCGTCGACGTTGCTGTTCCTCGCCGTCTACGTGCTGACCGACAACCTCTTCCTCGCGGTGGGCGCCGGCATGGCGCTGGGGATCGGCCAGATCGGCTGGGAGGTCGCCCACAAGCGGCCGGTCGAAGCCCTGCAATGGCTGAGCCTCGTCATCATCCTCTCCTCCGGCGCGGCGACCTTCGTCACCGACAGTCCCCTCTTCGTGATGCTGAAGCCCACGGTGATCTACATCATCGTCGGCGTCGTGATGCTGAAGCGCGGCTGGATGAACCGCTATCTGCCGCCGATCGCGCTGGCGACCGTGCTCGATCTCGGCATCCTGTTCGGCTATGTATGGGCCGGGCTGATGTTCTTCTCTGCTGGCCTGAACATCGTGCTGGCGCTTACGCTCGACACGGCGACGTGGGCCGCGGTGAAGTCGGTCTATGCGATCGCCAGCAAGGCGCTGCTGTTTGCGATCCAGTATGGCGTGATGAAGACGACCGGCATCCGGCGCGCCAAGGCGATGATGGCCGCGTCCGCTACTTGAACTGAACGCCCA
>SCVT01000289.1 GCA_004296815.1 Reyranella sp.
GGGCGCACCGTAGTGGAAGCCGGGGTGACTGCAAATAGTTGAATCCGGTCGTGCCGCTATTGCATGGCCGACGAGGTGATCGCGGCTGGTCCGCTGTCGCTCGGTGACACGCCGCCGATGGTGAGTGCCGCCTGGAGATCGGCCACGGCGAGCAGGAAGTCGCGCCTCGCGTCGAGTGCGGCCGCATTGGCTGCAATGCGCACGCGGGCGTCGGCGAGATACTTGAACAGATCGACCCGCATGCCCTCGCCGACGAGGACGCCGTTGCTGTAGCGCAGCATGATCTCCTTCGAGACGGCCTGGCGCAGCGGCAGCACCTGGTCGCGCCAGGAGCGCGCGATGTCGTAGGTGGCACGATAGCTCTCATAGGCGATGCGCGCTTCGGAGCGGGCATCGACGGCCTTGCCGGCCAGCAGGTTCAGCGCCCGCATGTAGGTTTCACGCGCCGCCCGCGTGCGCGCCTCGCCGGTGTCGAAGATCGGGATCTGCAGGTCGATCTGCGCGCCGCCGCGGTTGATCGGGGTGTCGAAGTTGGTCAGCGGGTTGGCCGTCTCGTTGTTGAAGATGCCCGACAGCTGCAGCATCGAGACGTAACGCGTGGCCTCGGTGAGAGAGAGCGACTTGGCGAGCGCCGTGACCTCGCGGCGGGCGATCTCGAGGTCGACGCGGCGCTTGATCGCCTCGACCTCGATCTCGACCGGAGACTCGGGCGACGATGGCAGCGGCGGCAGTTCGGTGGGCAGGGTGAAGGCCAGGTCGGCGCCGGACAGGCCGAGCAACCGGACGAGCGCTTCGTGATCCTGACGAGCCCGCAGCTTCGCCTGTGCCACGCGTGCACCGAGTTCGGCGCGGAAGGCGGCGATCTCGGCGTGGTCGAGCTGGTCGCCGCCGCCGGCTTCGCCGATCCCGGCGATCAGTCGCGCCGCCGTGTCGGCCGTGGCCCGCGTCTGTTCGAGGAAACCGACCTGCTGGCGGGAGGCGATGGCCCGCACGTAGATGCGGCGGGTATCCGCGGCCAAACGCAGGGTGGCCGCGATCGCCCGGTAGCGGGCCTGGCCAAAGCGCTCGGCGGCGATCGCCGTGCGTCGCGGCAGGGTAATGAGGTTGAGGATGTCCTCGATCAGCCGGACTTCGAAGTTGGCCACCCCGGTGCCTGCGACCCGCAGCAGCGAGAGGCCCGGATTGGGCGGCAGGCTCGCCTGGACGTAGGCCGCCTCGGAGATCCCGAGATCGTTGTAGGCGGCCTGAAGGGTGCGGTTGTTCAGGAGGGCGATCTGTACCGCCTGCTCGGCCGACAACGGCCCGGCCAGCAGCGCGGCCACCTGTTCGCGGGCGCGCGCCGCCTGTTCGTCGGTCGAGATCTTGACCACGTCCTTGCCGATCTCCTTGCGGACGCCGCTTGCGACATCGTCCATGCCGCCGTCGGGCGAGAATTGAGCGCAGCCCGCGAGCAGGGCGGACAGCACGAGAAAAGCCAGGCGTCTCATGCGTGGGCCTCCTGGATGGCAGCGGGTGCGGGCTGCAGGTGCCAGCCCTTGACCAGGGCGTAGAGCGCCGGGATCACCAGCAGGG
>SCVT01000290.1 GCA_004296815.1 Reyranella sp.
TCGGCGTCATCGACAGCGACTACATGGTGCGGCCGGACTGGCTGAAGGCGCTGGTGCCGTACTTCGACGACGCCAAGATCAGCTACGTGCAGGCGCCGCAGGATCACCGCGACTGGAAGGGCGACCGGTTCAAGGAGATGCTGAACTGGGAGTATGCCGGCTTCTTCGACATCGGCATGTGCCTGCGCAACGAGTACGACGCCATCATCCAGCACGGCACCATGACCCTGGTGCGCCGCTCCTGCATGGAGGAGATGGACGGCTGGGCGACCTGGTGCATCACCGAGGATACCGAGCTCGGGCTGCGGCTGATGGAGAAGGGCTACGGCGCCATGTACAGCCGTGAGCGCTTCGGCCACGGGCTCACGCCCGACCATTTCGCCGGCTACAAGAAGCAGCGCTTCCGCTGGGCCTACGGCGCCATGCAGATCATGAAGGCGCATGCCGGCAAGATGATCGGCAACCGCACCAAGCTCACCTTCTGGCAGAAGTACCACTTTGTGGCCGGCTGGATGCCGTGGTTCGCCGATGCGCTCAACCTGATCTTCACCTGGGCAGGCCTGGCCTGGGTCGCCGCCGTCGTGCTGCCGCCGCTGTTCGGCCTGAAGCCGGTGGGCCTGCCGCCGGCCGAGTTCATTGCGCCGACCATCGGCATCTTCGTCTTCAAGCTGCTCTACTCGTTCGGCCTCTACTTCGACCGCGTGCGCTGCACGTTCTGGCAGAGCGTCGGCGCCTCGCTGGCGGGGCTCGCGCTCACCTACACGGTAGGCCGCGCCGTGATCTATGGCCTCGCAACCAGCCGCCTGCCGTTCATGCGCACCCCGAAGATGGACGAGCGCGCGACGCTCGGCATGGCGCTCGGCATGGCCCGCGGCGAGGCGGTTCTCGCGGTCCTGCTGTGGATCTCGGCCGCCGTGCTGTGGTTCACCAACGGCGTAGTGGATCCCGAGGCGCGCCTGTGGGCCGTGTTCATGATCGTGCAGTCGCTGCCCTTCGCGGCGGCGGTCTATGTCTCGATGGTGAATGCGCTGGAGCAGATGCGCCACGCACGGACGGTGTTCGAGGCGCCGCCGGTCGCTTCGGTGGCCGCGCCCGCCATGCAGCCCGCGCAGTAGGAGCCGGCGCTTACCCCTGTCGACTTTTCCTTGTCGACCGGGCCAAAGCGTCTATAGCGTTCCCCGATGCCTTCGTTCGAGCGACCCGACGGCCGCGACTCGCGTGCCGGAACCGCGCTGTTCCTGAAGCGCTGGCTGCGCAACCCGTTGTCGATGGGCGCTGTCGTGCCGAGCGGCCGCCTGCTCGCCGAGGCGATGGCGCGGACGACGCTCGGCGAGATGACCGGCCGCGACGGCCACGTGATCGAGCTCGGCGCGGGCACCGGCGAGGTCACCAAGGCGCTCCTGGCGGCCGGCATCCCGGCCGATCGCCTGGCGCTCGTGGAACGCGAAGCCGAGCTCGCGTCCTTCCTGCGCCGCCACTTCCCGGGCCCACGCATCGCCGAGGGCGACGCCGCCCGCCTGCCGCGACTGCTGGACCAGCATGGCATCAAGTCCGTTGCCGCCGTTGTCTCCAGCCTGCCGCTCCTGTCGCTGCCGACCGAGATCGTGAACGGCATCGTGCACAGCGTCTTCGAGGTGCTGCCGCGCGGGGCGGCGCTGGTGCAGTTCACCTACGGCCCGTCGCCGCCGGTGCCGAAAAGCCTGCGCGAAGGACTGCGCCTCGTGGGCGCCCGCGGCAAGCGCATCTGGCGCAACGTGCCGCCCGCCGTCGTCTGGACCTTCCGGAGGCCGTGAGCCGCGTGAGGACGTTCCGCTTCGACGATGGTTTACGTGCCGAGGTCACAGCGCATCTCGGCCGCTTCGACCTGCGGCGTGCCGCCGATCCGGGCGGGCTGAAGCGCGCGGCCGTCGCCGTGGTGATCGTCGAGGCCGATGCGCCGGGCGAGGCGGCGTTCCTGCTGACCAAGCGCACGCCCAAGCTGCGCGCCCATGGCGGCCAGTGGGCATTGCCGGGCGGCCGCGTCGATCCCGGCGAGACGGTCGAGCAGACGGCGCTGCGCGAGCTGCACGAGGAGCTGGGCGTGCTCGCTTCGACCGACGATATCCTGGGCACGCTCGACGACTATTCGACGCGCTCGGGCTACCTGATCGCGCCGGTCGTCGTGTGGGCGCCCGGCGTCACTGTGACGCCCAATCCCGCCGAGGTCGCCGGCGCCTATCGCATCGGGTGCGGCGAGCTGTTCCGCGACGGCTCGCCCGAAATCGTGGCGATCGAGGAGTCCGACCGGCCGATCATCCGCCTGCCGCTGCCCGTGGCGACGGTGAACGCCCCGACCGCCGCCGTGCTGTTCCAGTTCCGCGAGGTTGCGTTGGCCGGCCGCGATACGAGGGTTGACCACTACGAGCAGCCGGTCTTCGCCTGGCGCTGAGCGCGCCTCAGGAGCTGACGCTCAAAGGCTTGGTGAGGGCGGGGCGGCGCTTCAGGAATACCGTGGTCTCCTGTTCCATCACCTGCTCGCCACGCTGGTTGATCGTGACCTGGCGCAGCCGGCAGATGCCGCGGTCCGGCTTCGAGGCCGACGCCCGCAGCTCGACGATGTCGGAGACGACGCGCAGCGTGTCGCCCGGACGCACCGGCCGCGGGAACTGGACCTCGCCGATGCCGGGCGAGCCCAGGCTGCAGGCGCGGAAGACGCCGAGGTCGAGCCAAAGGCGCAGCGTGGCGCTCATCGTGTGCAGGCCGGACGCGATCAGCCCTTCGAAGGTCCACGTCCTGGCGAACTCGGCGTCGATGTGGAACGGCTGCGGATCCCACTGACGTGCGAAGTCGAGGATCGCGGATTCGGTGATCGTCATGCCGGCGCTCATGAAGCGGTCGCCGACCTTGAAATCCTCGTAGAAGCGATCGGTCACAGGACCAGCTCCATGTAGACGGTGCCCGCAACGGGGCTCGGGTAATAGGGCGCGATCTCGGTGAAGCCCATCGAACGATAGAGCTTGATCGCGGCCTCCATTCTGTCGCCGATTGTGTCGAGTCTGAGACGCCGGTAGCCGGCATCACGGCCCACCTCGACGATGCGGCGGGCCAGCGCACGGCCGATGGATTGGCCATCTTCCAGTCGTTCGTTGCGATAGTTAGGACGCACGTAGAGCCGCTTCATCTCGCAGATTCCCGGCTCGAGTTGCCGAAGCGCAACGGCGCCCGCCGCCGCGCCGTCGACCGTCGCCAGCAGCAGCGCGCCGTCAGGCGGGACGTACTTGCCCGGGAGCCCGGCGAGCTCGGTCTCGAAATCCTGGTAGTCGAGCGAGAAGCCCAGCGAGCCGGCATATTCCCGGAACAATCCGGCGATAGCATCGATGTCCGCCGCATCGCGTGGCGATGCGATATGGATCCTGTCCGTCATGAGGCCATTTTCGGGGGCCTGTGCTAGCCTGTCATCCGAAACGAACTGGGAGGCGAATATGCGTAAAGGGTTCACGCGCCGTGGCGCCATGGCATTGGCCGGAGCGGCCGGTGCTGCGCTGGCCGCACCCGCTGCCCCCGCGATTGCGCAGGCGCCGTGGCCTTCCAAGCCGGTGAAGTTCGTCGTGCCGTTCCCGCCAGGACAGGCCGCCGACATCTTCGCGCGCATGATGGCCGAGAAGCTCACCGACATGTGGAAGCAGCAGGTCATCGTCGAGAACAAGGGCGGCGGCAGCGGCATCCCCGCGACGGAGTCGGTGAAGATCGCGCCGCCCGACGGCTACACGCTGATGGTCGTGTCGAGCGGCACGTTCGGCGTGAACCCGAGCCTGTTCCCCGACCTGCCCTACAAGCCGCTGACCGACTTCCTGCCGATCTCCAACATCTTCCTGGTGCCGCTGGTGATCGTGGCGCATCCCAGCCTGCCGGTGAACTCGCTCGCCGAACTGATCGCGCTCGCCAAGAAGGAGCCGGGCCAGCTCTCCTACGCCTCGGCCGGACCCGGCACCTCGCAGCACCTCAGCATGGAGCTGTTCAAGCTCAAGGCCGGGCTCGACATCGTGCACATTCCGTACAAGGGCAGCGGGCCGGCGATGGCCGATCTGCTGGGCGGCCACGTGAAGCTGATGATGGACAGCACCGCCGCGGCGCTGAACCACATCCGCGACGGCCGCATCAAGGCCTTGGCGGTGACGACGG
>SCVT01000291.1 GCA_004296815.1 Reyranella sp.
GCTACGTCGACGAAGCCAAGCGCCTCTACGGCGTGCTCGACAAGCAGCTCGCCTCGACCGCCTTCGTGGCGGGCGACGACTACACCATCGCCGACATGTCGATCTTTCCGTGGGCGGCGCGCCACGAGTGGCACACGGTGAACCTCGCCGAGTTCGCCAACGTGAAGCGCTGGTACGACATCGTGAACGCCCGCCCGGCCGTGACCAAGGGCATGGCGGTTCCGTACCTCAACTGACATGAGGGAGGCCGCCGTCGCACTCGGCCTTCTGGCGCTCTCCGCCTGCGCCCAGCCGGACACGCCTCCCGTCTGCACGGCGCCCTTGAAGCCGGCGCTCGAGATCAATCTCTATTTCGGGCGCGACAAGCCGGCCGGCGGCGAGGTGAGCGAGGCGGAATGGGCCGCGTTCATGAACGAAAGCGTCACGCCGCATTTCCCGGCCGGGCTCAGCGTGTTCAACGTCGAGGGCCAGTACCGCGAGCCGACGGGCCGGATCGTGCGCGAGCGCAGCAAGCTCATTGTCGTGGTTGTGTTCGACGCGCCGGCGCACCACGGCAAGGTCTCGGCCATCGTCGAGGCCTACAACCGCCGCTTCGGCCAGCACAGCGTCTTCCGGGTCGAGCAGGCGGCCTGCGCCGGCCTCTGATCAGCCGAGAACCGTCGACAGCGCGCGCCTGAGATCCTCGAGCTCGAAGGGCTTCTGCAACGCGGTGGTCGCTCGGTAGGGCGGCTGGAGGATCTTCGAGCCGTAGCCGGTCGCGAAGATGAAGGGGATGCCCCGCTGGCGCAGCGCATCGGCCACCGGAAAGCTCCGCTGCCCGTTCAGGTTCACGTCGAGCACGGCGAAGTCGATGTCGCTCGTGCGCGCGAGCTGCAGCGCCTCTTCGAGGTGAGTCGAGATCGCCGTCACCTCGTGGCCGAGCTCTGCCAGCATGTCCTCGATCAGCATCCCGATGATGACCTCGTCCTCGACGATGAGGGCGCGGCGTCTGGCTCCGGCACTCACGCCCCAGCACCCTCGCGGATCGCATCGAGCGGCGCGTCGATGGTGCAGATGACGCCGTCGGGCCGGTAGTCGATGGCCACCTTGCCCTGCAATTCGGCCGACAGACCGCGCTCGATCATGCGCGAGCCGAAGCCGGTTCGGCTGGGCGGGCTGACGGGCGGTCCGCCGCGCTCGTGCCAGCGGAGCCGGAAGCGTTCGTCGTCAACCGTCCAGGACAGGGCGACCGTGCCGTGCTCCGCCGATAGGGCGCCGTACTTCAGGGCATTGGTGCCGAGCTCGTGCAACGCCATCGAGAGCGCCACGGCACTCTTCGGCCGCAGCCGGAAGTTCGGCCCTTCGAAGGATAGCCGTTCGCGCGGGCCCCCGAGATGGGGACGCAGCGAGGCTCGCAGTACGGCGTGCAGCTCGGCGCTGTCCCAGCTCTCGTCGGTCAGGAGGCTGTGGACGTTGCTCAAGGTCATCAGGCGCTGCTCGAAATCGGCACGCGCGATGGCATCGGTACCCTTGAAGGTCTGCGTTGCGATCGCCTGCACCATGGTGAGCGTGTTCTTCACCCGATGATTGAGCTCGTTGATCAGGAGTTCGCGGTGCTCTTCGGCACTCCGGCGATCGGTGACGTCGCGGAACACGATGCCCATGCCGTCGCCCAGCGGGAACAGCCGATAGGCAAGCCAGCGCGGACCGACCACGACCGACATGGTTTCGCCGCGCACCGTGGCACGGCTCTTCATGGTGGTGACGAAGAGGCGTCCGAGCTCCGTGTCGGCTGCCGTGGGAAAGATCTCCCAGAGCACGCGCCCCAGCATTTCGCTGGCCGGCCGCTGGAAATGCTCGGCAGCACCGGTATTGAAACGGGTGATACGCCAGTCCTTGTCGAGGGCGTAGAAGGCCTCGCCGATTCCCTCGAGGATGATGTTGAGCTCGTCTTCTTGCGTATCCGCCATGACAGAAAACTGACAGCGCGCTCAGTTGACGGCAAGCGGTTCACCCTTGCCGCAAAGCCGGTTAGATTTCGAACCTACGCCATCCCGCAGGAGTGCCAGTCCATGAGCAAAGACCCCAAGGCCAGGAAGACCGCTGCCCTGGCCACACCGACCGATCTCGGGGCCAACGCGACCCGGGACCTCACGGGCGGGCTCAACATTCTGCTGGCCGATGTGGTCGCGCTCTACTGGAAGACCAAGAACTTCCACTGGCA
>SCVT01000292.1 GCA_004296815.1 Reyranella sp.
GGGTTTCAGCCGCTCGACCGCGGCGCGCGCGGCAGCGAGGCCGTCGGCCTCGCCCACGATCTCGACCTCGGGATGGGCGCCGAGCAGGCGGCGGATCGCGTTGCGCGCCAGCGCCTCGTCATCGACGATCAGGACCCGCACGGCTCGCCCTCCAGCACCAGTGTCGCCAGCACCTTCTTCTCCTCCGCACTATCCCCCACCTCGCGCAGGTCGAAGCTGTGGCGGTCCGGATAATGAAGTGCCAGCCGGCGCCGAACGTTCTCGACGCCGATGCCCGGCCGCTGGCGACGGCCGCCCGTCGCCGCGGACTGGGCGAGCGTACCGGAATTCTCGATCTCGACGTGAAGCGTCTCGCCGGCGCAGCGGATGGCGACGCGCAGGTCGACACCCTGCTCGCGCCGTCCGTGCTTCACGGCATTCTCGACCAGTGGCTGCAGCAGGAAGCTCGCGATGCGGCGCGAGGCGGCGCCAGGCTCGAGATCGATCCGGGCACGCAGCTTGTCGCCGAAGCGCGCGCGCTGGACGCCGAGATAGGCATTGAGGCCGCCGACCTCGGCCTCGACGGCAACGACGGTGCGGTCGATGCCGTCGAGCGAATGGCGGAGATAGGCCGTGAGGTCGCGCAGCATCGCGAGGGCGGCTTCGGGATGCTCCGGGATCTCCTCGGCGACGCCGTTCAGCGCATTGAACAGGAAGTGCGGATCGAGCTGCAGGCGCAATTCCTCGAGCTCGGCGCGCAGCGCTTCGGCCTGCGCCTTCATGGCGCGACGATGCTCGGCCTGCTCGGCGAGCTCGGCATGGATCCAGAAGTAGGCGAGGCTCCAGCCGGTGAGCGCGAAGAAATAGTGGATCAGGGGTACGAAGAATTCCTCGAGCCCGCGATGGCCGATCGGGACGATCCACGGCACGCGCTCGTGGACGAAGACGATCAGCGTCGCAACCAGCGCAGCTCCCGCCAACGACAGCAGGCCGATCCAGGCCACCGTGCGGACATTGACGCGGTTCGCAAACAGGCGGGACGTGTAGATCGACCGCAGCGCCGTCGAGATCACGACCAGCGAACTGACGATGATGGCGGTCCGGACGCAGGCGACGCCGATGTTCTGATAGACCAGCCGCTGGCTGATCACGTCGGCGATCGCGAACAGTCCCCAGCCGGCGATCTGCACCCGCCAGAACAAAGGCAGACCGTTCCAGCGGTCCCGTAGCGCTGCCGACATGACGCGTGAAATCCCCCGTCGCCAGCAAAGGCCATTTGTCGGCCGCGGGCAAGCCTTCGCGAAATGGTTGCACTGTTCACCGAGTTTTCGGTCGTTCTCACCGAATAGTCACAGTGGGCCCGATGCAAGCCCCAGCAGCCGATGACATGTCTGGCGCACGGGGTGCGCGACAATGAGCGGGAGGCTGAAATGGCCACGATCAACTATGCGGTGAAGGACAATTGGGGATCCGGCTTCGTCGGCAACATGACGGTGGCGGCCGGCACGACGGGGCTTCACGGGTGGACCGTCGAGTTCGACGCATCCTTCGACATCACCAACATCTGGGGCGCCGAGATCGTCTCTCGCGTCGGCAATCACTACGTGATCCGCAACGCGGCGTGGAATGCCGACGTCGGCCAGGGCAGCAGTGTCACCTTCGGCTTCCAGGCGACGCCGGGCGCCGGCGGCGCCATGGCGACCGGCCTCACGGTGAACGGTTCGGGCAGCGAGACGCCACCCCCGCCGGTCCTGCCGACGATCTCCGTCGCCGACGCGACGATCACCGAAGGCAACAACGGCACGACCCAGCTCGCCTTCACGGCCAGCCTGTCGCAGGCCTCGGCTGTGCCCGTCACCGTCCAGTTCGCGACGTCGAACGGTTCGGCGACGGCCGGCCAGGACTATGCCGCACAGACCGGCATCATCACCTTCGCCCCGGGCGAGACCACCAAGACCGTCCAGGTCACGGTCAACGGCGATGCCGCGGTCGAGGCGAACGAGGCATTGACCCTCACGCTTTCCGGCGCGAACGGCGCCACCATCGCGGACGGCACCGCCACCGGCACGATCGTCAACGACGACGTCGCGCCGCCGCCTCCGCCGCCGACCGGTAGCGGTGCCAACCTCGACTACGCCGTCGGGAGCAACTGGGGCTCAGGCTTCACAGCGTCGATGACGGTCGAGGCCGGAACTGCCGCGCTCAACGGTTGGACCGTCGAGTTCGACGCCGCGTTCTCCATCACCAACATCTGGAACGCCGAGATCGTCAGCCACGTCGGCAACCACTACGTCGTGCGCGGCGTCTCGTGGAACAGCCTGGTCGCTGCAGGCGGCGAGGTCGCCTTCGGCTTCCAGGCGAGCGGCCCCACGGCGGCCACGGGCTTCAAGATCAACGGCGTCGCGGCGGACGATACGCCGCCGCCGGCCCCGCTGCCGACGCTGGTCGTCGCCGATGCCACGGTCGCCGAGGGCGACAGCGGTAACCAGGATCTCGCCTTCACGGTCACGCTCTCGGCGCCCTCGTCGAGCGCCGTCACGGTCGCCTATGCGACCGGCAACGGCACGGCGAGCGCGGGCAGCGACTTCGTCCAGGCGTCGGGCATGATCACCTTCGCGCCCGGCGAGACGACGAAGGTCGTCCATGTGCAGGTAAAGGGCGATACCGCCGTTGAAGCCAACGAGACGGTGACCCTCACCCTCTCAGCGCCACAGGGCGCCACCGTCACCGACAGTTCGGCCGTTGGCACCATCACCAATGACGACGTGGCGCCGCCTCCGCCCGTGCTGCCGACAATCAGCATCTCCGATGCCTCGGTGGTCGAGGGCGATCCCGGCACCGGCGGCGGCGCGCCGGGCTGGCTCAGCACATCGGGCAACCAGATCGTCGATTCGGCCGGCCATTCGGTGCAGATCGCCGGTGTGAACTGGTTCGGCTTCGAGACGGGCCAGATGGTCCCGCACGGGCTGTGGGGCGCGCGCGGCTACCGGGACATGATGGACCAGATGGTCGATCTCGGCTTCAACACCATCCGGCTGCCCTACTCGAACGACATGCTCCACGCGACGGCGACGTCGTACAACATCAACTACAGCAAGAGCCCGGACCTGCAGGGCCTCACGGCGCTGCAGATCATGGACAAGATCATCGACTACGCGGGCGAGATCGGTCTCAAGATCATCCTCGACCATCATCGCAGCTCGGCCGGCGACGGCGCCTCGGCCAACGGCCTGTGGTACGACGACCAGCACAGCGAGGCGGGCTGGATCGCCGACTGGCAGATGCTGGCGGCACGCTACGCCGACGATCCGACCATCATCGGTGCCGACCTGCACAACGAGCCGCACAACGGCGCGTGGGGTGGTGGCGGCGCCAACGACTGGCCGGCCGCGGCCGAGCGGGCCGGCAATGCGATCGGCGAGATCAACCCAAACTGGCTGATCTTCGTAGAGGGTGTCGGCAGCTACAACGGCCAGCCCTACTGGTGGGGCGGCAACCTGATGGGCGTGCGCGACCGGCCGGTCGAGCTCGATGTCGCCAACAAGCTCGTCTACTCGCCGCACGACTACCCGAACTCGGTCTGGGCGCAGCCCTGGTTCCAGGGCCCGGACTTCCCGGCGAACCTGCCGGCCAAGTTCGATGAGATGTGGGGCTATATCTTCAAGGAAGGCATCGCGCCGATCTACATCGGCGAGTTCGGTACCGGCCTCGTCGATCCCAAGGATGCGCCGTGGTTCGAGGCGATCACCTCCTACCTCGCCGGCGATCTCAACAACGACGGCGCATCGGACCTCGCGGCCGGACAGAAGGGGCCAGGCTGGACCTTCTGGTCGTGGAACCCGAATTCGGGCGACACCGGCGGCATCCTGAACAACGACTGGCAAACGCCGAACACGGCCAAGCTCGGCTACCTGACGCCGATCCAGTACGAGTTCCACGACGACGCGCCGGGCGAAGGTGGTGCGCCGGGCGACGCCAACCACGCCTCGTTCCTGCTCACGTTGTCGGAGCCGGCCACGCAGGCGATCACGGTCGACTACCACACCGTGACGGGCACCGCCGGTGCCGGCGACTTCGCCGGAGCGAGCGGCTCCGTCACCTTCGCCGTGGGCGAGCAGAGCAAGACGATCTCGATCGCCATCACGCCCGACATGCTCGACGAGAACAACGAGCAGTTCACGGTCGTGCTGAGCAACGCCCAGGGCGCCACCATCGCCCGTCCGACCGGCACCGCGACGATCGTCGACGATGATACCGCGGTCACGCCACCGCCCCCATCTCCCGTCGAACCGCCGCCGGCGGACGACGGCGACCTGAACGCGCTGTTCGCGGTCGTCAACTCCTGGAGTGGCGGCTTCAACGGCAGCATCACCGTCGAGAACGACGGCGCCGCCACGTCCGGCTGGCAGGTGCGTATCGAGATGTCGCACCAGATCACCGACATCTGGAACGCCGTGATCCTGTCGCACGACGCGCAGGGCTACGTCGTCGGCAATGCGAGCTGGAACGGCACGATCGCCCACGACGGCGACACCAGCTTCGGCTTCGTCGCCTCCGGACCGGGCAGCCCCTCCACCGTCCACGTCGATCTCGACGTGTGACGGCGCGTTTCATCCGCGTTCACTGACACCACCAACGGGAAGAGAGAAGCATGGCGACGACCACGATCAACTGGGCCTGGGGCACCAACACCAGGCTCACCTTCAACCCTGCGACCGACAAGCTCGACTTCGGCTGGTTCCAGGCGGACCAGTTCATGGTGAGCGAGGTCAACGGATCGGTGGTCATCGCCATCCCTTCCAACCAGCAGACCTACACGCTGCAGAACGTCACGTTGGCGCAGCTCGACCTCGCCAACATCGTGGCCAAGGACGCCTCGGCCACCCAAGAATGGGCGCAGCTCCTGAACGAGCCCACCACACCGCCCGTCGTCACGCCGCCCGTCGTGACACCTCCGGTTGTCACACCGCCGGTGACACCGCCCACCACGCCGCCGCCGTCGGGCCAGGCCACCACGACGCAGATCACCTGGGCGTGGGGCAGCAACGCGCACATCGACTTCAACGCCGCCACCGACAAGCTCGACTTCGGCTGGTTCCAGGCCAGCCAGTTCACAATCTCGGAAGTGAACGGCTCGGTGGTGATCTCGATCCCCACCAACCACCAGACCTACACGCTCGATGACACAAGGCTGGCCGATCTCGATCTCGCCAACATCATCGCGAAGGACACCTCGGCACTGAACGTCTGGGCGACCGCGCTTGGTGAGACCGTGGGCGCGCCCCAGCCGCCGACAACGCCTCCCGTCACGCCGCCGACCACACCGCCGGTGGGGCCGCCGGTCGACTCCGATCCGACGCGCGAATTCTCGCCCTACATCGACATGGCGATGCCGCGCGCGGCCGATCTGCTCGCGATCTCGCAGGCCTCGGGGATCGACAACTTCACCCTGGCCTTCGTGCTGGGCTCCAGCCAGGGCATCGGCTGGCAGGGCACGGGCACGATCGCCGACGACACGCTGTCGAACGGCACGACCATCCTGCAGCAGGTCCAGGCGATCCAGGCCGCAGGCGGCAACATCACCATCTCCTTTGGCGGCGCAGCCGGCCAGGAGGCCGCGCTCATGGCAACGAGCGCCGCGCAGTTGCAAGCGCAGTACCAGTCGGTCATCGATCGCTACCAGATCGACTCGATCGACTTCGACATCGAGGGCTGGGCGACGCAGCACGCGCGATCGATCGACATCCGCGGTGACGCGATCCGCGGCCTTCAGGAGGCGAACCCGGACCTGCAGGTGTCCTTCACCCTGCCCGTCCTGCCGACCGGCCTCGCGGCGGACGGACTGGCCGTGCTGCGCAGCGCCATGCAGGACGGCGTGCGCATCGACGTCGTGAACATCATGGCGATGGACTACGGCCCTGCGGTGAACAACGGCGGGCAGATGGGTCTCAACGCCATCCTGGCGGCCGAGGCGACGCAGGCACAGCTCGCCGCGATCGGCCTCGACGCCCAGATCGGCATCACGCCGATGATCGGCGTCAACGACGTCGTCTCCGAGGTGTTCACCCTCGCCGACGCTCAGATGCTGCTCGACTATGCCGCGAACGATCCCGATGTCGCCCGGCTCTCGATGTGGTCGGTGCTGCGTGACAACGGCAACGGCGCGGGCTCGCCCTGGGCGTCGCCCGAGCATAGCGGCGTTTCGCAGGGGCCCTACGACTACGCCGAGATCCTGCAGCAGTTCGACGTACTGTAAGCGACAAGGGGGAGCGCCATGCCGACATCGACCACACGCGCGTCGCTCGGCGCGGCGCTCGCCTCCTGTCGCGGCGCCTTCGTGGGCGTCGCGCTGTTCAGCGGGCTGATCAACATCCTGATGCTGACCGGCTCGTTCTTCATGCTGCAGGTCTACGACCGCGTGATCCCGAGCCGCAGCGTGCCGACGCTGCTGGCACTGGCGGCGATCGCGGCGCTCCTCTTCGCCTTCCAGGCAATCCTCGAGACCGTGCGTGCGCGCATGCTCGTCCGTGTCGGAGGCGCTCTCGACGAACGCATGAGCCGGAGGGTGCACGACATCGTCGTGCGCCTGCCACTCAAGGCCGGGCCGCGCGGCGACGGGCTCCATCCGCTGCGTGACCTCGACAGCATCCGCGGCTTCCTCTCAAGCCAGGGGCCGAGCGCCCTCTTCGACCTGCCATGGATCCCGCTCTATCTCGGCATCTGCTTTGCCTTCCATGTCTGGCTGGGCGTCACGGCGCTCGTCGGCGCCATCCTGCTGGTGAGCCTCACCCTGCTGACGGAGATCGTTACCCGGCGACCCACCGAGGCCGCCACGCGGCTCGGCAGCACGCGCAACAGCCTTGCCGAGGCGAGCCGGCGCAACGCGGAAGCCGTTGTCGCCATGGGCATGACGGAGCGACTGGGCGCGCGCTGGAGCGACACCAACGCGCGCTACCTCGCAGGCCAGCAGACGGCGAGCGACATCACCGGCGGGCTGGGCACCGTCTCGCGCACGCTGCGCATGATGCTGCAGTCTGCCGTGCTGGCGGTCGGCGCCTGGCTGGTGATCCAACAGGAGGCGACGGCCGGCATCATCATCGCGGGCTCCATCCTGTCAGCCCGCGCGCTGGCGCCGGTCGACCTCGCCATCGGCAACTGGCGCGGCTTCGTCGCGGCACGGCAAGGCTGGGCCCGGCTCGGGCGGCTGCTCGCCGCCATGCCGGAACAGGCCGAGCCGATGGCCTTGCCGCGTCCGACTGCGCGCCTGACCGTCGAGGCGGCGAGCGTCGCGCCGCCCGGAACCCAGCGCCTGGTCGCACAGGACGTGGCCTTCACGATGAGCCGCGGCAGCGCCCTCGCCGTGATCGGACCGAGCGGCTCGGGCAAGTCCTCGCTCGCCCGCATGCTCGTCGGCCTGTGGCCTGCCGTGCGCGGTCGCGTCTGCCTCGACGGCGCCGCCCTCGAGCAATGGTCGACGGAGCGGCTGGGCCGGGA
>SCVT01000293.1 GCA_004296815.1 Reyranella sp.
CGCTCTTGGTCCAGTAGTGGAAGTGCTCGGTCAGGCGATAGGTCGTCGCCACGATCGGGAACTTGTCCGGCGTGCCGAAGGCCTTCTGGTCGGCGGCGAAGATGCGCGCCACCGGATTGACGCTGACCTTGGGGTGCAGCGGGTTGGCCAGGTAGGCGTCCATCGGCTCGTAGTGCTCGGGGAACGGGCCGTCGGGCATCGCGGTACGGGCGAACAGGCGCGCCGTACCTTCCGGGTTCATGATGAACGGCCCGACCGCCTTGTCAGGCGCCATGGTGGGCGCGTAATCCGGCACGTCCGCGCCGGTCCAGCGGCTGCCGTTCCACCAGATGTACTTCTTGCGGTCGCTCCACGGCTTGCCGTTCGGATCCGACGAAGCGCGGTTGTAGAGCACTCGACGATTGGCCGGCCAGGCGAAGCCCCAGTTGGGATGGACGCCCAGTCCGGTCGGGTCACTGGCATCGCGGCGCATCGCCATGTTGCCCGCTTCCGTATAGACGCCGGTGTAGATCCAGCAGCCGCTCGCCGTCTTGCCGTCGTCGCGCATGACGCCGAAGTTCGGCAGGAGCTGGCCTGCCCTCAGTAGAAGCTTCGACGGGTCGGCGGGATCGGGGACGTCCTCGGTCGCGTAGCCGTTGATCTCCTTCAAGACCTCGGCCGGGTCCGGATTCACCGGATTGGTATAGTTCCAGGTCAGGTTGAGGATTGGGTCCGGATATGCGCCGCCATCCTTGGCATAGAGGGTGCGCAGCCTGCGATAGAGTTCGGAAACGATCTGGATGTCGCTCCGCGACTCGCCAGGACCATCTGCCGCCTTCCAGTGCCACTGGATGACACGGCTCGAATTGGTGAAGGTGCCTTCGTCCTCGGCGAACGCTGTGGCCGGAAGCTGGATCACCTCGGTCTGGATCGCCTTGGGATCGGCGTTGTGGAACTCGCCGTGGTTCTCCCAGAAGCGCGCCGTCTCCGTCTCGAGCGGGTCGATGACGACCAGCCATTTGAGCTTGGCGAGGCCGGTCTGGACCTTGGCCTTGTCCGGCGCCGCGAGGAGGATGTTCAACCCCTGGCAGAACAAGCCATTCATCTGGCCCGCCGCCATCATGTCGACCATCTTCAGCGTGTCGTAGGTCGTGTCGAACTTGGGCAGGTAGTCGTACGCCCAGTCGTTGTCCTTGGTCGCGGCCGCGCCGAAGAAGCACTTCTGCTGGCTGACGAAGAACTTGCCGTAGTTTTGCCAGAAGCTCGTCTGCCCCGGCCGGATCGGCTTGAAGCCGCGCGACTTCATGTAGTCGGCGTAGGTCGCCTCGCGATCGGTCGGCAGGACGAGATAGCCCGGCGTCGACGTCGAGAGCAGGGCGAGATCGGTGATGCCCTGCACGTTGGCGTGGCCACGCAGCGCGTTCACACCGCCGCCCGGCATGCCCATGTTGCCCAGCAGGAGCTGGATCATGGCCATCGAGCGGATGTTCTGGGCGCCCGTCGTGTGCTGGGTCCAGCCCAGCGCGTACATCGACGTCATCGTGCGATCGCCCGTCGAGGTCGATGCGATCATCTCGCAGACCTTCAGGAACTTGTCCTTGGGCGTGCCGCAGAGTCGCTCGACCATCTCGGGCGTATATCGCTCGACATGGGCTTTCAGCAGGTTGATGACGCACCGCGGGTTCTGCAGCGTGTCGTCGACCTTGGCCATGCCCTGTTCGTCGAACTCGTAGTCCCACGCCGAACGATCGACGTAGGCACGACGAGCCTGATCGTACCCCGTGAACAGGCCGTCCTCGAACTTGAAGCCTTCCTTCACGAGGTACGCGGCGTTCGTATAAGCCTTGGCGTAGTCCTGATGGATCTTCCCGTTCGTCAGCAGGTAACGCATCACGCCCGCGAGGAACGCGATATCGGAGCCCGGACGCAGGGGGGCGTAGAGGTCGGCCACCGCCGCCGACCGCGTGAAACGCGGATCGACAACGATCAACCTGGCGCCGTTGTTCGCCTTGGCTTCCGTGACCCACTTGAAGCCGCATGGATGGGCTTCAGCGGCATTGCCGCCCATGATCAGGATGACATCGGAATTCTTGATGTCATTCCATGAGTTCGTCATCGCTCCGCGGCCGAATGTGGGGCCAAGACTGGCCACCGTCGGTCCGTGTCATATTCGGGCTTGGTCTTCTAACGCCAATATCCCGGTGGAGCGCACCAACTTGTAGACGAGATACCCGGCTTCGTTGCTTTGCGCCGATGTTCCAAAGAAGCCGGTCGTCAGCCAGCGGTTTACCGTCGTGCCGTCACGGTTCTTCGCGACGAAATTCTTGTCGCGGTCTTCCTTCATCAATGTGGCGATACGATCCATCGCGAAGTCCCAGGAGACCCGCTCGAACTTGTCGCTGCCCGCCTTGCGGTGCATCGGATACTTGAGGCGCAGCGGGCTGCGCACGAAGTCGAGCGACGCAGCGCCGCGCGGGCAGAGCGTGCCGCGGCTGACGGGATGGTCGGGGTCGCCCTCGATGTGCACGATCGACGGCTTGGCGTTCTTCGACTTGTCACCCATCGAATAGATGAGGACGCCGCAGCTCACGGAGCAGTAGGGGCATGTGTTGCGCGTCTCGGTCGCGCGTTCGAGCTTGAAGGGCCTGACACCGGCAGCAAGTGCTTCGCCCGCTCCGA
>SCVT01000294.1 GCA_004296815.1 Reyranella sp.
CGCGGCTGAAGGCGGCGGGTGCGGTCATCCTCGGCAAGCTGCAGATGACCGAAGGCGCCTACGGTGCGCATCACCCGAAGATGCCGACGCCGGTCAACCCGTGGAACGCCGCCTACTGGCCCGGCACCTCGTCGTCGGGGTCGGGCGTGGCGACGGCGGCGGGACTCTGCTTCGCCTCGCTCGGCTCCGACACCGGCGGCTCGATCCGCTTCCCCTCGACCATGAATGGCCTGTCGGGGCTGAAGCCGACCTGGGGCCGGGTGAGTCGCGCCGGAGTCTTTCCGCTCGCCGAGTCGCTCGACCATATCGGCCCGATGGCGAGGAGCGCCCTCGACGCGGCGATCGTGCTGGGCGTGATCGCCGGTGCCGATGCAGACGATCCGACCGCGGTCGGCCTCGACGTGCCCGACTACGCGACCGCGACCGCTTCGGGTGTTCGCGGCAAGAGGATCGGCCTGCCGACCAACATGATCGGCCTCGACGCCGACGCCGAGTGCGCGCTGGCGAACGCGGCCGACGGCCTGAAGCGTGCGGGCGCCACCATCGTCGATGTCGCCCTGCCGCGGGAGTTCCTCGAGGCGTCTTCCGACTGGGTGGCGCTGTGCGGTGCGGAGACGGCGGTCGCGCACGAGGCGACCTATCCGTCGCGTGCGACCGAGTACGGCCCGATCCTGGCCGGCCTCATCGATCATGGCCGAGGACTCTCGGCCATGGACCTGGCGAAGATACAGTTTCGTCGCGCGGCCCAGACGGCCACCTTCAACCGGCTGCTGGCGTCGGTCGATCTTGTCCTGCTGCCCGCCATGGGCAAGTCGACCTGGACCATCGACGAGCTCGCCAAGGCAGGACGCACGCCGGAGATCGTGGCCTCCCGCCTGCGTTACACCGCGCCCTGCGACATGAGCGGCCATCCGACGCTCACCCTGCCGGGCGGAATGACCGCAGACGGTGTGCCGGTCGGCTTCCAGATCGCCGGCCGCGCCTTCGACGAGGCATCCATTCTCGCCGCGGGCCACGCTTATCAGCAGGTCACCGACTGGCATCTCAGGAGACCGCCCGTCATAGCCGGCTGAATGGACGGTGATTCACCTTTCAATTATAGTGAATCAACCGCCTCCAGAGTGCCCGCTGGCGCATGAAGCTTCTCCACGACACGAACCTGCGCCTGCGTCCCAGCATCCTGATGCTGTTCGTCATCCTGACGGTGCCGGTGTTCTTCGCCATCGTCGCGGTGAACTACGTCTCGAACGAGAAGATCGCCCGCGCCAATGCCGAGGAGCTCGTGCAGCGCTTCAGCGTCGAGGCGATCGAGAACGTCCAGCATGTCTTCGATCCCATCAAGTCGCTGGTGCGCAGCGCCGCCGCGATCGGGACCGAGCAGCCCGACTTCTATGTCGGCAAGGGCTCCGTCAACTACCTGTTCAGCGTGGTGCAGCACAGCGACCGGATCATCAGCGCCTATGTCGGCCTGAGCGACGGGTCGTTCCGCCAGGCGCGCCAGATCGATCCGGCCGTGGAGATCCAGGGCAAGCTGCCGCCGACCGGCACGCGCTACGCCGATCGCTGGATCGATCGGCCCCTGGGAGCGGCGCCGATCGACCATTACGTGTTCCTCGATGCCGAGCGCCGCGAGCTCGGCACCTCCGCCCAGACGACGTCCTACGATCCGCGCTCGCGGCTCTGGTATCGCACCGCCCAGGAAACGCGCGGCCTGTCGGTCAGTGACGTCGATGTCTTCGCCACGCTCGGCCTCGTGGGCTTCACGGTCGGCGCACCTTTCTACACCGACGGCAAGCTGACCGGGGTCGCGGCCGCCGACATCACGCTCGACGGGCTGTCGGACTATCTGTCGGAGCGCAAGATCAGCCCCGGCACGCTGTCCTACATCCTCGACCATCAGGGCCGCGTCATCGCCAACTCCGACCGCGCCAAGACCTACGCGAGCCAGGGCGGCAAGGTCGAGCTGCAGCACATCACCTCGCTGGGCAACGACGTTCCCGCGGTCGCCTTCAGCTTCCGCCCGCGCGACAGCGAGCGGTCGTTCTCGTTCAAGCATGGCGGCCGGGACTATCTGGCGAGCCTCACGACGCTGCCCGCGGCGTTCGGCAAGAAGTGGCAGCTCTTCGTCATCACGCCGCTCGACGACTTCACCAGCGCCTTCGACGACCACAACAAGAAGCTCTTCTTCTTCGGCCTGGTGGCGATCGCGTTGCAGATCCTCATCATCTACTTCCTGTCGAGCGTGATCTCCTCGCCGCTCGAGCGGCTCGCGCTCAAGGTCACGAAGATCCAGGACCTCGAAGGCCAGAACCTGCCGGCGCTGCACTCGCCGATCCGCGAGGTGGCGCTGCTGTCGCGCGCCATCGACACCCTGGACACGGCGGTGAAGTCCTTCGCCGCCTTCGTGCCGGTCGGGCTGGTGCGCCAGCTGCTCGAGTCCGACCAGAAGCTCGAGCTGGGCGGCCACAGCCGGTTCCTCACCATCTTCTTCTCCGACCTCGAGGCTTTCTCCTCGCTCTCCGAGGAGGTGCCCTCGCAGGAGCTGCTGCTGCGCGTCTCGGCCTATCTCGAGGTCGTGACCCGCGCCGTCAACGAGGAGCACGGCACGATCGACAAGTTCATCGGCGACGGCGTGATGGCCTTCTGGGGCGCGCCGGCGCTGCTCGACGACCATGCGCAGAAGTCCTGCTTTGCGGCCTTGCGCATCCGTGAGGGCATGAAGGAGCTCAACGCGCGCTGGGAGGCTGCCGGCACCAAGCCGCTCAACGTCCGCATCGGCATACACAGCGACGCCGTCCTCGTCGGCAACATCGGCTCCAAGGAGCGCATGAGCTACACGGTGATGGGCGACGGCGTGAACATCGCGGCACGCCTGGAAGGCATCAATAAGGAGTACGGCACGCGCATCTGCATCAGCCATGCCGTCTTCAAGGAGGCGGGCGAACGGCTCTGCGTGCGGCCGATCGACGACGTCACCGTCAAGGGCCGCCGTTCGCGGATCCCGGTGTACGAGCTGATGGGCGCCTACGGGCTCGGGCCGCAGTTCGAGGCGGACGAGGCGACGGTCAGGCTCTGCCGCCTGACGCGCAACGCCTACGAGGCGCTGATCGCCGACGACCACGAGCAGGCGCTCTCGCGCTACCAGGCCGTCCTCGCGGAGTATCCCGACGATCCGGTGGCACGCGAGATGGTCCGGCGCCTCACCGTGGATCCGGCCCGCCGGACCCCGCTGCAGATGTCGCGCTGATCGATGTTCGACGCCGGCAAGCCGTCTCCCGCGACCGCATCGCTGCGGCCGAGCGAATACACCGCGGCACTGCTGCATGCCCTGCGGATCGACCCGCAGCGCGTGCGCGGCGCGACCGTCCTCGAGATCGGCTGCGGCAGCGGCGTGCTGCTCGCGGCCCTCGGCGCCATGGGGGCCACGTCGCTCTGCGGCGTCGACATCGAGCAGGACGCAGTCGACACCGGCCTGTCGCTGCTGCATGGGCTCGGCTACCGGGCCGAGCTCTTTCGCGGCGACATGTGGAAGCCGGTCGCGGGTCGCCGCTTCGACCTGATCGTCGCCAACCTGCCGCACTTTCCCATGGAGCACTGCCCGGTCTCGGGACGGCGCGCGAGCTGGAGTTCGGGTGGGCCGGACGGTCGCGAGCTGCTCGATCCCTTCATCGAGGGGCTGCCCGACCATCTGTCGCGCGGCGGCCGCGCGGTCATCACCCACAATTCGTTCGTCGATCTCGAACGCTCGCGTGAGGTCGCGGCGCGGCACGGCCTCGCGCTGCGCGTCACCCTCACGGTCCTGGTCCACATCGCCGTGGAGAAGGCCGCTCTCATGACGCCGTCCGTGCTGGTGGCGGAGGAGGGCCGGTCGATCCGGACCTACGGCCCGCACGTCTTCGCCGACATGCACATCGTCGAGATCGCCGCCCCGGGGAGCTCTACCTGACATGCGGCTGGTGGTTCGTGTCGCCGCGATGTTCGCGGGGATGTTTCTGCTCATCGGTGCGGGCGCGCGCGCCGAGACGCCCGATGCGGCGCTTGCGAAGCTGATCGACGACGCCCGTCGCGAGGCCGCAACGCCGGGCACCTGCAGCCAGGCGGGCCTCGACCGGCTCGTCCGGATCTTCTGCGACCAGAAGCTCCGCACCGGTGTACGCGAATATTATCCGCTGTTCGGCACGCGCGAGGGCCAGACGCGCTCGGGCTACGATGTCGATGTCGCACGCGCCGTGGCCAAGCACCTCGGTGTCGAGCCGGTCTTCACCCGCGTCAACGCCGCCTCGCGCATCCCGCTCCTGGCCGACGACAAGATCGACCTCACCATCGCCACCATGGGCCACAACGCCCAGCGCGACAGCCAGGTCCGCTTCATCCGGCCGCACTACTACCAGTCCGAGACCATCATCGTCGGACCCAAGGCCGTGCCGGTGCGGGACTGGCGCGACATCGCCGGCCGCACCGTCTGCGTTACGATCGGCAACAACTCGAACGCCCAGATCGTCGCACACAATGCCCGCCTGATGCTGTTCGACGAGGCCGGTCTCCTGCCCGACAAGCTCAAGGACGAGACCTGCACGCTCGCGGCGCAGGACGACAGCTTCTTCGACTACTATTTCACCGAGCCCGGTTTCGCCGACCGCTTCAACCGCAAGTTCGGCTTCGCGCAGCTGCCGTGGGGCATGGCGGTGGCGCTGAACGGCAGCGACCGGCTCGCCCGCGCCCTCGACCTGACGAGCCAGATCTTCCATCGCGACGGCGTGTTCCTCGCCATCGCCAAGGAGAACCGCATCAGCACCGGCTTCCTCGAAGGCCAGCGCCAGGTTTGGAGCAGCGCCGCCTGCAACACCGACAAGGGGACGTCCGATCCCGCCTGCATCCTGCCGGCGCTCAACACCACGCTCGAGCCGACGCGCTACGCCAAACAGGTCGCCGAGTTCGAGAAGTGGGTCGAGGCCCGCACCGGCATCGCCCTGCAGCTTCCCATGTTCAAGACCATGCCGGCCTGGCTGCTGTTCAAGGCCGGCATCATAAATTCGCTGGTGCTGGTGGCCGGCGCGCTGGCCGCGACGCTGGCCTTCTCCATCGCACTGGGCGCCGTGCAGAGCTCGCGCTCGGCGGTGATCCGCTGGCCGGCCCGCGGCCTCGTCATCGTGCTGCAGTCCTCGCCGGTCGTGCTCACGCTGGTGATCGCCGCCGCGGTGGCGCAGGCGTTCTTCGCCTATTCCTCGGCCGTCGCGATCGGCGCCGCCATCGTGGCGCTCGGCCTGATGAACGGCAGCAATGCGGGCCAGGCGATCGCCGAGGCGATGCACACGCTCAGGACCGAGCGCGGCAGCGCGTCGATCCCGACCCTGGAGCTCCTGAGCCGCGCCGTCAGCCGGTCCGCCACCCAGATCGTCTCCTTCCTGATCAACGCCGCCAAGGGCACGCCGATCGCCAGTTTCATCGGCGCGCCGGAGCTCCTGAGCGCGCTCACCGACATCACCTCGTTCGCCAGCGGCCGCGCCAGCACCTACTCGCTGCTGCTGATCTTCTACGTGGTCGTCGTCATCGTCGTGGTGTGGCTCTGCGGCAAGCTCAGGGACGCGCTGGAGCGCCGGCAGGTGGTGGCATGAGCTTGCGCATCTCCTCCGATTTCGTGCCGCAGTTCCTCGCGGGCATGGTGGTCAACTTCGAGATCGCCGCGATCGCGCTGCTGATCGGCTTGGCGCTGGGCGGCCTGCTGGGCCTCGCGCGCCTGTCCGGCGGCCTCCTGGGCGGGGCCGCCACGACGCTGATCGGGCTGATGCGGGCGGCGCCCACCTTCGTCGTGATGTTCTTCCTGCTGAACATCATCCCGGCCGACGCCACGCTGTTCGGTTTGCCGGCAGCACCTTCGCCCCTGATGACGGTGGCGCTGTCGCTGGTGCCGTACTCGGCCTCCTACGTCGCCGACAACGGCGTCGAGGCGCTGAAGCAGATGCGGGCGGGCTCGCCGCTGGGCGCGCTCCTGTTCCTGCCCAACGTCACCCGCGCCTTCTTCGTGCTGGTGATGTCGTCGAGCGCCGGGGCGGCGATCGGCGTCACCGAGGGCATCGCCGTGATCCTGCGCGAGGCCGAGCAGATGCCGACCCTCGGCGACAAGCTCGTCCTGTTCGGCATCGGCATCCTGTGCTTCGGCATCGCCTTGCAGGCGGGCTTCGCCATCGTGCGAGCCCTGCAGCGCCATCTCGGCCGGCTCGCTCTGCGCGACCGCCAAGGCTAGGCTCGGAACGTACTTTCGGGAGGAAAAGATGAAGATCACACGCCGGCATGCGATCGCCGCGACCGCGGCGCTCGGACTGACGCCCTACATCGCGCGTGCGCAGTCCTTTCCCTCGAAGTCGATCCGGCTGGTCGTGCCCTATTCGGCGGGCGGCGGCGCCGACACGACGGCGCGGCTGATCGCGCCCAAGCTGCAGGAGGCGCTCGGCCAGACGATCGTCGTCGACAACAAGCCCGGCGCCGGCGGCATGATCGGCGACGAGATCGTCGCCAAGGCCGCACCCGACGGGCACACGCTGCTGATCGGGGCCTTCGCGCACGCCGTGAACCCCGCCCTGTTCGCCAAGATGGCTTTCCGCACGCCGGAGGACTTCGCTCCGGTGTCGCTGCTGGTCACGGTGCCCGAGCTGCTGGTGATCACGCCGTCGCATCCTGCCAAGACCGTCGCCGAGCTGGTGGCGCTGGCCAAGGCCCAGCCCGGCAAGCTCTCCTATGCTTCGTCCGGCAACGGCAGCGCCCAGCATCTCGCCGCCGAGCTCTTCAAGATGAGGACCGGCACCG
>SCVT01000295.1 GCA_004296815.1 Reyranella sp.
GCTCTTCCGATCTGAGCTCGTCGATGGACTATGTCGTCGTCATCAGCGCCGTCGTGCTCGGCCTTTCTGTGCTGGCCACGGCCGCCAAGTTCCTCGACTGGTTCCTCCATTCCGATCCAAAGACGATGGTGCGCACCATCCGCTGGATGCTGTTGCTGCTGGTGATCGCGGGCATTCCGCTGCTGGTCATGATGCTCCTGCGCGAGCAATGGGCGGGCGCGATGCTGCTGGGTTCGGCGATGCTGGTCGTGCCGACCCTTCTCAAGTGGCGCGCCGTGCTGGCGCCGCTCCGCACCGCATTCGATCTCTTCAGGCGCAGGCCGCAGCCGTTCGAGATGCCGCCGGTATGGCAAGAGCCCGCCTCGCCGCCCAACTCGCCCATAGACCCGCGCGCACTGCAGCATGCCGCCGCGCTTCTCGAAGCCTATGTACGTCACGCCACGCCGATTGCTTCATCGCAACGGCAGATAGGTGCGCCGGCTGGTGACGATGACGGTATGTCGGTCAAGGAGGCGCTCGACGTGCTCGGCCTGCCGGACGGCGCCGATCTCGCAGCCGTCCACGCCGCCCATCGCCGCCTGATGCGCGGCGCCGATCCCGACGCGGGCGGCTCGCCTTACCTCGCGGCCAAGATCGACGAAGCCCGCGACGTGCTGGTAAGCGTGCTGCGCCGCCCGGCCGGGCCGGTCGCGGTCGAAGGGCCGGCACTTTCCAAGCGGGACCGGCTGCGCTAGCCAAGACGCGCTCGCGTCCTCCGGAGTCCGTCATGTCAGCCTACGATCGCAACAACGTCTTCGCGCGCATCCTGCGCGGCGAGCTGCCGTGCAAGAAGGTCTACGAGGACGAGTTCGCGCTCGCCTTCCACGACATCAACCCGCTGGCGCCAGTCCATGTGCTGGTGATCCCGAAGGGCGAGTATGTGAGCCAGGCAGACTTCGGGGCGTCGGCGCCGGCCGAGATGGTCGCGGGCTTCTGGCGCGCCGTGTCGAAGGTCGCGCACGATCTCGGCCTCGACCCGGCAGGCTATCGCATCGTCGCCAACCACGGCCCGAACGGGGGCCAGCTCGTGTTCCATTTCCACGTCCACATCTTCGGCGGACGCACGATGAGCCACAGCATGGGCAACATGCCCAAGCCAGGCGGCGCCGATTGATCGGACGACGCACGCTGCTGGCGATCGGCGCGTTGGCACCGTCCGTCGCGCATGCCCAGAAGTGGCCGCCACAGAGCAACTGGTACGCCAAGGGCCGGACCAAACACCGCGACGTCCGGTTCGAGGGGCGCGGCGGCGTCACGCTCGCCGGCACGCTGATGTTGCCGCTCTACAGCGAGATCCAGGCCGTGCCGGGAATCGTGCTGGTCGCGGGCAGTGGCCCGACCGACCGCAACGGCAACAATCCGCTGGCGCCGGCGCGCATCGATCTTCTGAAAGAGATCGCCGAGCTGCTGGCGCGGAACGGTATCGCCTCGCTGCGCTACGACAAGCGCGGCATCGGGCAATCGACGCCCGCGCGAGGCTCGCTCGAGGAACAGGAAGCGTTCTTCGCCTGGGACAATTTCACGGGCGACGTCGAGGCCGCACACACCGAGCTGCTGCGCCACGGCGAGATCAAGCGCCATGCCACGGCACTGCTGGGCCATAGCGAGGGCGGGTTGCTGGTGCTCGACGCCGCGCGTTCGCTTGGCAAGCGAATCCACACGCTGGTGCTGGCGGCCACGCCGGGACGTCGGCTTGCCGACATCCTGCGCGCGCAGGTGGCGCGCGACGCGCCGACGTTGGTTCCGGCCGTCGACCGCGTCGTCGACACGATCCTTTCGACCGGTCGCGTGCCAGCTGATCTTCCGCGCGAGCTGTCGGTGCTCTTTCCGCGCCACGCCGGCCCCTTCCTGAAGAGCCTGTTCTCCTTCGAGCCGGCACCGGTCCTTGCAGCGCTCCCGACGGGCTGCCTGGTCGTGCAGGGCAGCGCCGACCGCCAGGTCGTGCCCATGGAAGACGTGCAGCCGCTGATCGACGCGCTCCGGACGCGCGGCGCATCGGGCGAGGCCGCCGTGCTCGCGCCGGTCAGCCACAACCTCAAGAACGTCACGAGCCCGACCGACCCTGGCTTCGGCGGACCGCTCTCGCCCGCCGTCGCCGATGTGCTGCTGAAATGGCTGGTGCCGGCGCTGGGCGCTTGATCGGTCGCTGCGACGGGCCGATCATCCTCACAAGGGATGGAGGAAACGACATGGGCGTTACGGTGCGGCCGGTGACGGCGGCGGTCGGCGCGGAAATCTCCGGCATCGATCTCAGGAAGTTCACCGAGCAGGAGTTCGACCTCATCGCGCGCACCTGGTCCGAGCACTCGATGATCCTGCTGCGCGGTCAGCAGCTCAGCGACGACGACCTGCTGGCCTTCAGCCGGCGCTTCGGCGAGCTCGACCCGCCGCCCAACCAGGAACGCGGCCGCATCAGTCCGCCCGGCTATCCCGACATCTACGTCGTCTCCAACGTGCTCGACGCCAAGGGCGATCCGATCGGCGCGCTGGGTGCCGGCGAGGCGGCCTGGCACACCGACATGAGCTATCTCGACCTGCCGCCCGACGCCTCGATGCTCTATTCGCTCGAGCTGCCGCCCGCCGGCGGCAACACCTGGTTCTGCGGCATGCAGGCCGCCTGCGATGCGCTGCCGGCCGAGCTGCGGCGCAAGATCGAGGGCCGCCGCATCAAGCACGACGGCACCTACAATTCAGGCGGCTATCTCCGGAAGGGCGTGACGCCGACCGACGATCCGTTGGCCGCGCCGGGCGCATGGCATCCCGCGATCCTGCGCCATCCGGTGAACGGCCGGCAGACTCTCTATCTCGGCCGCCGCCGCAACTCCTATATCGAGGGTTACGATCGTGAGGAGTCCGACGCCATCCTGGCCGCCCTCTGGGCGCACGTGATCGAGCCGCGCTTCCTCTACGAGCATGTCTGGAAGCTGGGCGACCTGGTGATGTGGGACAACCGTTCGACCATGCATCGCCGCGAGCCGTTCGATAGCGAAGCGCGGCGCATCATGCATCGCACACAGATCAAGGGCTCGCGCCGGCCAGCGGCTTATGGAGCGGCGTTATGAGGCGGCAGAAGAAGTTTTATGCCTGGGGCTATGCGGACGAGGACCTGACGCCGGACGAGATCAAGCCCTGGGAAGCCGAGATCGCCCAGCGCTACGGCGTGAAGAACTTCGACGTGACGCCGCCGCCCAAGGCCGACGAGATCACGCTGCGCAAGCCGCGTGTCGAGGTGCCGTCGGCGCTGCAGGCGATGGTGCGCACCGACCATCTGACGCGGCTCGAGCACAGCTACGGCAAGGCGGGCTTCGACGCGACGCGCATGTTCATGCGCTCCGTGCCCAACCCGCCCGACGCCGTGGCCTTCCCCGAGAACGAGCAGGACATCGTCAAGGTGCTGGACTGGTGCGACCGCATCGGCGCCAAGGCGATCCCCTACGGTGGTGGCTCGTCGGTGGTGAAGGGCATCGAGCCCGCCGCGGCCTTCGACAAGGTCGTCACGATCTCGACGCGCCACATGGACAAGGTGCTGGAGGTCGATCCGGTCAGCCATGCGGCGCGCATCCAGGGCGGCATCTACGGGCCCGCGATCGAGGACGCGCTGCGCGACAGTCCGTTCACGATGCGCCACTACATGCAGGCCTATCGCTGCTCGACGCTCGGCGGCTGGATCGCCACACGCTCGGGCGGCCACTACGCGACGCTCTACACCCACATCGACGACTTCGTGGAGAGCACGCGCGTGGTCACGCCCGCCGGCACGCTCGAATCGCGCCGCCTGCCCGGCTCCGGCGCCGGCCCCTCGCCCGACCGGATGTTCATCGGCTCCGAGGGCATCCTGGGCATCATCACCGAGGCCTGGGTGCGGCTGCGCAAGAAGCCGACCTTCCGCTCATCGGCCTCGGTGCGCTTCAAGGATTTCCATGCCGGCGCCGACGCGGTGCGCGACATCACGCAGGCCGGGCTCTATCCCGCCAACTGCCGTCTGCTCGAGGCGCGCGAGGCGCTGCCCGGCATCCCGTGGAGCAACGAGGAAGCCGTGCTGGTGCTCGCCTTCGAATCCGCCGACCATCCGCTCGACGCCTGGATGAAGCGCGCGCTCGAGATCTGTGCCGAGCATGGCGGCGTGCCCGATGCCTCGGGCGGCGACGACGAGAACGCGCACCGCTCAGGCGCGGCCGGCGCCTGGCGCAACCGCTTCATCCGCGCCCCGCACTACAGCGAGCATGCCGTGGCGCGCGGCATCCTCTCCTCGACCTTCGAGACCTCGATGACCTGGGAGCGCTACCGTGACTTCCACGCCAAGATCTCGAAGCTGACGAAGGAAACGATCAAGCGCGTCACGGGCCGCGAGGGCACCGTTACTTGCCGGTTCACCCACGTTTATCCTGACGGTCCCTGCCTCTACTTCACGTTCGGTGGCCTGCTCGACAAGAGAAAGCAGCTCGAGCAGTTCATGGATGTGCTCTCGACCTGCACGGCGGCGACCGTGGAACATGGCGGCACGACCACGCACCATCACGCGGTCGGCCGCTTCCATCGCCCGTTCTACGACAAGCAACGGCCGGAACTGTTCGCCAAGGCGCTGCGCGGTGCCAAGCGCGAGCTCGATCCCAAGGGCATGATGAACCCGGGCGTGCTGATCGACCCCTGATCCTCCCAGAAAAGGTCAGGCGCACCGGCTCGACTTGCCGGCCCTCGGTGCGGACACTGCCACTCGAGCATGTCCCACGGCCGACCCACGACGGCCCATGCTGCTTCCGGCCCGCTCCGTCCACACCCGGAGCGGGCCTTTGCCTTTCGCGACAGCCGCTCAGTGCGTCGGCTTAAAGAGGAAGAACATGACGAGGACGTGCCGAACGAGCAGGAGCGCACCGATGCCCACGAACACCAATCCGGCTGCGACCAGGAAGTCGTCGACTTCGCCGGTATAGATGATGGTGTTGGGGATCTTGATCATCTCGATGCAGATCTCAGCCATAAGGCCGAGCACGAGCTGGCCGACGCCGTAGTTGTGGCAGGTATGGTCGAGAGCGCTCTCCCAGGCCTCGTCGGGTCCGCCCCGCAATCCGAAGATCTCGCGCAGGGTGGCTCTTTCCTCGAGCACGACGCCCCAGCCGATCATGATGATGCCGATACCCGTCACGATCTCCATCGGCTCGCGGAGGTCCGGCACCTTCCAGAGATCCCTTGAAACCTCGAGAAGGGTGATGCCCATCGGAAACACGATGACGAGCGATATAGCGCCGATCACATAGCGTGAGACCAACATTCGCGTCAGCAAGCGAACCATCACCACTCCCGTCGTCGCCGGCTGGACACATTGCCGGCGAGCCGCAGCTTGTAGCATGATCCGCGGCCGCTGAACGCCGCCGCCCGTTGCCTCCAGGAAAAATCGCCCCGCATCATGATCGACTGGCTGTACTCCCTGCCCGACGCGGTCGTCCTCGTCATCGGCGCGTCGGCAATGGCGGCCGCCATCCTGATCATGCCCTTCCTCGTCCACCGGCTGCCGCGGCTGCGGCCGGGCAACGAGAACACCGACTTCGTCCTGCGCATGCAGGCCACACTGTTCACCATGATCAGCCTGGTGCTGGCCTTCTCGCTGATCGAAACGGAGAGCAATTTCCGCAAGGTCGATGCACTGATCTCCACCGAGGCCTCGCAGATCAACCGCCTCGACCGACTGCTGACGCGCTACGACGATCCGGCCGCCGCGGCCATCCGCGGCCATCTTCTGGCCTATGCCACCTCGATCGTACAGGACGAGTGGCCAACCATGCTGCGCGGTGTCGTCAGCGACAAGACGCGTCAGGCCTTCGTCCCGATCTCGCGCGGCGTGCTCGCCATGGAGCCCAAGGCGGGGCGCCAGACAACCATCTACGGCGAGATCCTCCGTTCCTTCGACGCGATCGCCGAGTCGCGCGATGCCAGGCTCAACATCGTCCAGGTGTCGCTGCCGCCGATCTACTGGCAGGTCGTGCTCTTCGCCGTCCTCATGCTGCTGTTCATCAGCAGCACGATGGAACGCTCGGCGTTCCGATCCTACGTGCTGGCGGCACAGATGGCTGTTCTGGGCGCGTTCATCGGCTTCGTCTTCATCATGGACCAGCCGTTCAAGGGCGAGTCCGCCGTCGACCCCCAGCCGATCGTCCAGACGATCGCCTTGATGAAGGCGCGAAGCAGCTGAACCCCTAGGCCGCCATCGCGGTCCGCGGTTGCGGACGGCGGTAGCTCAGCGCCTCGGCGATGTGGAGGCGGCGCACGGCATCGGACCCGTCGAGGTCCGCGAGGGTGCGCGCGACACGCAGGGTGCGATGCCAGGCGCGGGCCGAGAGGCCCAGCCGTTCGGCGGCCCGGCCGAGCAGCGCCCGGCCCTCGGCATCGGGCCCGGCGATGGCGGCCAGCAACGCGCCATCGGTGTCGGCATTGCAGCGCGGCTTCAGCCAGTGACGCGCGCGGTCGGCGAGCAGTCCGGCGGCGGGGTCGGGCTCAACGGCGATCAGCTTCCCTTTGGCGTCGAGTTCGGCCAGCCGGTCGCGCTGAACGGCGCGGGCCGCCGCGACGCGGGCTGCGATGTCGGCCGTGCTCTCCGCCGGCGGCGGCAGCGCGAGATCGGCCGCGGCGACGGCCGGCACGTCAATGGCGAGATCGATGCGGTCGAGCAGCGGACCGGAGAGCTTGCCCTGATAGTCGAGGCCGCAGCGCGGCGCGCGGCCGCACGACCGGCCGGGCTCCATGAGATGGCCGCAGCGGCAGGGGTTCATGGCGGCGATGAGCTGGAAGCGCGCGGGATAGGTCACATGCGCGTTGGCGCGCGCGACGGTCACACGGCCGGTCTCGAGTGGCTGGCGCAACGCCTCGAGGGTGCTGCGCGCGAATTCGGGTAGCTCATCGAGGAACAGGACTCCGTGATGGGCGAGCGAGACCTCGCCGGGCTTCGCCCGTGCACCGCCGCCGATCAGTGCCTGCAGGGTCGCCGAATGGTGCGGATCGCGGAACGTACGGCGACGGCTGAGCTTGCCTTCGCCGAGATCGCCCGCCAGCGAGCGCACCATCGACGCCTCCAGCGCCTCCTCGGGCTCGAGCGGTGGCAGCAGGCCCGGCAGTCGTGCCGCCAGCATCGACTTGCCCGACCCCGGCGGGCCGATCATCAGCAGGTTGTGGCCGCCGGCGGCCGCGATCTCGAGGACGCGCTTGGCACTCTCCTGTCCCTTGATCTCCGCAAGATCGGGGTAGGTCGCGCGATCCTCCGCCATCAGAGCCTCGGGCGGCGGCAGGACCTGCTGGCCGCGCAGATGGTTGATCAGCGAGAGCAGCGAGGGCGCAGCGACGACAGTGGGCTGCTCACCGTCGTTCGCCGTCCCAACGCCCGCCCCAGATCCAGCCCCAAGTCCAGCCCAAGCCGCTTCGCCCCCACAGGCGGCCGGACAGATCACGCCACAACCGGCGGCGCGGGCAGCGATCGCCGCCGGCAACACGCCCGGCACGCGGCTCAGGCTGCCATCGAGCGCCAACTCACCCAGAACGACCATGCCCTCGACGCTCTCGCGCGGGATCACGCCCATCGCGGCCAGCAGGCCGAGCGCGATCGGCAAGTCGTAGTGGCTGCCTTCCTTGGCGAGGTCGGCCGGCGACAGGTTCACCGTGATGCGCTGCGGCGGTAGAGCGAGCCCCAGGGCGCGGAAGCAGGCCCGCACCCGCTCGCGGCTCTCGCCCACCGCCTTGTCGGCGAGGCCGACCATCGCAAAGGCGACGGTGCCCGGCGCCACCAGCACCTGGACGTCGACCGGCAGGACGTCGATGCCCTGGAACGCCACCGTCCTGACCTTCGCCTGCATGCGCTGCTCCCGTTCGCGACGAGAACAATCCTAGAACGAAAATATCATATGTAAATCAATCGACGGTTGCAATCGTCTAGTCGTAGAGATGACAGGCGACGGCGCGGCCGCCGGGCATCTCGCGCATCGGCGGGGTTTCCGTCTTGCAGACATCCATGACCCGGGGGCAGCGCGTGTGGAAGCGGCAGCCGGGCGGCGGCCGCATCGCCGAAGGGACCTCGCCGGTGATGATCTGCTGCGGCCGGCTCGCCTCGACGTCGGGATCGGGGATCGGGATCGCCGCCAGCAGGGCCTGGGTATAGGGATGCAGCGGCTCCTTGTAGAGTTCGGCGCGCGAGGCGATCTCGACGATGCGGCCGAGATACATCACGGCGATGCGGTGGCTGATGTGGCGCACCACCGCGAGATCGTGGGCGATGAAGATGTAGGTGAGCCCCATCCGCTCCTGAATCTCCTGGAAGAGATTCACGACCTGCGCCTGGATCGACACGTCGAGCGCCGACACCGGCTCGTCGCAGATGATCAGCGACGGCTCGAGCGCCAGCGCCCGCGCGATGCCGATCCTCTGGCGCTGTCCGCCGGAGAATTCGTGCGGGTAACGGTCGGCCATGTCGGGCAGCAGGCCCACCATGTCGAGCAGGCTCGCGACGCGCTCGTTGTAGGCGGCGCGGTTGCCGGCGAGGCCGTGGACCTCGAGCGGCTCGCCCACGATCTGCGACACCTTCATGCGCGGGTTCAGCGAACCGAACGGGTCCTGGTAGACCATCTGCATGCGCCGGCGGATCGGCCGCATATGGGCGCGGTCGACGCCGGTGATGTCCTGGCCCTCGAACACGACCTGGCCCGAGGTGATGTCGATCATCTTGAGCACGGCGAGGCCGGTCGTGCTCTTGCCGCAGCCCGACTCGCCCACCAGGCCGAGCGTCTCGCCGCGACGCACGTCGAATGAGACGCCGTCGACCGCCTTCACGCTGCCCACCTGCTTGCGCATGACGGCGCCCGCCATGACCGGGAAGTGGACCCTGAGGTCGCGGACCTCGAGAACGATTTCAGGCGAGCTGGGCATGGAAATGACAGGCTGAAAGGTGGTCGGGAGCGCTCTGCACCAGCGGCGGCCGCTCGGTACGGCAGAGGTCGGCGGCGCGGCGGCAGCGCGGCGCGAAGGCGCAGCCGGGCGGCAGCTTCGCGAGGTTGGGCGGCTGGCCCTCGATCGGCACGAGGCGCTGGCCGGCTTCCTGGTCGAGGCGCGGGATCGAGGCCATCAGGCCGATCGTGTAGGGGTGCTTGGGCCGGGCGTAGATCTCTCGGGCCGGCCCCGCCTCGACGATGCGGCCGCCGTACATGACGCAGACGCGGTCGGCGTAGCGCGCCACGACGCCAAGATCGTGGGTGATCAGGATCAGCGCCGAGTTGGCTGCCCGCGTCACCTCTTTCAGAAGCGCCAGAATCTGCGCCTGCACCGTGACGTCGAGCGCGGTCGTCGGCTCGTCGGCGATGATGAGCTGCGGCTGGCAGGCCAGCGCCATGGCGATCATGCCACGCTGGCGCATGCCGCCGGAGAACTGGTGCGGATAGGACTTCACGCGGCTCTTGGCGTCAGGCAGGCGCACGCGCGCCAGCAGCTCGGCCGCCATGTCCATCGCCTTCGCCCACGGCGTCTTGCGGTGCAGGTTGATCGGCTCGGCGATCTGCAGGCCGACCGTCAGCGAAGGATTGAGCGAGCTCATCGGCTCCTGGAAGATCATGGCGATGCGGTTGCCGCGGATCGCGCGGATCGCATGGTCGTCGAGCTTCAGCAGGTCCTGGCCGTCGAACACGACTTCGCCGGAGGTGATCCTGCCCGGCGGATTGGGAATCAGCCGCAGGATCGACATCGCCGTCACACTCTTGCCGGATCCCGACTCGCCCACGATGGCGAGAGTCTCGCCGGCCTGGAGATCGAA
Organism: Reyranella sp.; assembly: GCA_004296815.1. Lineage (GTDB taxonomy): Bacteria > Pseudomonadota > Alphaproteobacteria > Reyranellales > Reyranellaceae > Reyranella. The sequence continues at coordinate 9,821 of SCVT01000295.1, forward strand.
GGAGACGTCGTCGACCGCCTTGACCGTCCCGCGCTCGGTGCGGAACTCGGTCGACAGGTGCTTGACGCTGAGCAGAGGGGCGCCCATCAGGCGCGCCCCCTTACGCTGGGCGCTACGCTATGCGCCATGCTCAGTGACCCAGCTTCTTCTTGAGGTCCTGGTCGATCCAGACTCGGGCGTAGATCGGCCCGGGCCGGATCGAGCCCACGCTCATCTCGCCACCGTAGTTCTTCACCCACGGCCACCACGCCGCATAGACGTAGGGCGTGGGCAGCCACAGATAGGGCGCGGCGTCCATGATCTCGACGGTCATCTCGCGCAGGAGCTGCTGGCGCTTCTTCTCGTCGCGCGTCTTGTAGACCTCGTCCATCTTGGCATCGAACTTGGCGTTCGTGTGCATTGACGGGTTCCAGGTCTGGCCGGTGACGAAGCTCTTGCGGATCGACGTCGTCGGGTTGGTGTGGCTCGAGTTCATCAGGTAGCCCGCCTCGTGCTTGCGGGTCGTCATCGCCGAAAGGAATGCGCCGTACTCGGTGGGCTTCAGCTCGGCTTTGATTCCGACCTGCTCGAGGTAGGCCGCGATCAGCGGCGCCAGATCGGTGTGGTCTGGCGAGCAGGAGCAGAACTGCATCTTGAAGGTGAAGCCGTTGGGGTAGCCCGCCTCCTTCAGGAGCTCCTTCGCCTTCTTCGGGTTGTACTCGTAGAGCTCCTTCACCGAAGCCGGCATCTTGTCGAGCGAGTCGAAGTAGCCGTCCCAGTCGGGATACATCGGATAGGCGTGCATCTGCGCCTCACCGACATAGTGGGCCTCGATGATCTCCTTCTTGTTGACCGCCATGTTGATGGCGCGGCGCACCCGCACATCGTCGAACGGCTTGACGTCGTTGCGCATCGCCATGAACGATCCGAGGATCGAGAGACGCTTGGCGAACTGGAGCTGCGGGGCGCTCTTCTTCAGCTCGGGGATGTAGCGTGCGTTGATCGTTTCCAGCAGGTCGAGCTTGGCGGTCCGGATGGCGGCGAGCTGCGTCGCTTCATCCTTGATCGTGCGGTAGATCAGCTTGTCGACGAACGGCAGCTTGTAGTCCTGCCCGCCGATCTTCTCCTTGTCCCAGTAGATCGGGTTCTTCGTGTAGGTGTTGGAGTTGCCCGCGACGAAGTCGGTCAGCATGAACGGGCCCGTGCCGTTCACGTTCTTCCAGTTGTTGGCGCCGGCATCGACCACTTCCTTGGGCGTGATCGTGGTGTAGAAGCCCCATGCCAGCCGATAATCCCACTCGGCGTTGTATTCCTTGAGATTGAACACGACCGTGTACTTGTCGCGCGCCACGACGTCGCCCACGAAGTCGTAGTAGCCGCCGATGTGCTTGGGGCTCGACCGCAGCCTGTTGAAGGCGAAGGCGACGTCCTCGGCCGTGAGCTCGCGGCTCTGCATGACGCCCGGCTTCTCGGGGAACATGATGCCTTTGCGCAGGGTGAAGACGACGGAAAGCGGGTTGTCGACCAGCTCCCATTTCTCGGCGAGCTCGCCGCGCTGGGCCTCGGTGGCGAGATAGGCGTCGGCGACGAAGGGATGCTTGCCGCCCTTGCGCACGCTCTTGTCGAGATCGCCGGCGACAAGCTGCTCGTAGAACTGGCCGGTATCGTGGTTGAGCTTCCAGTTCCAGTCGTGCGGATCCCAGGAGAGCGCCGAGAGTGTCACGAACATCGTGCCGACCTCGAACGTGCCGCCGTATTGCGGCTTGGCGTCCTGCGCCGAGGCGCCGCCCGCCCAAAGCAAAGCTGCCGCCGCGCCGCCGAGCAGCGCCTTCTTCAATGTCGCCATGCTCTTCCTCCTTCGGACTTCGGGTCTCTAGTGGCCCATCTTCTTCTTCATCTCCTGGTCGACCCACATGCGGGCATAGATCGGCCCGGGACGGACCGATCCGGCGCGCAGCTCGCCGGCATAGTTCTTCACCCACGGCCACCATGCCGTGTAGACGTAGGGCGTCGGCAGCCAGATGTAGGGCGCGGCGTCGAGGATCTCGATCGTCATCTCACGCAGCATCTTGATGCGATCTTCCTCGGCCTTGGTGCGATAGACCTCGTCCATTTTCGCGTCGTACTTGGCGTCGGACCAGCCGGACGGATTCCACTGCTGCCCCGTGGTGAAGCTCTTGCGGATGGTGGTCGTCGGGTTGGTGTGGCCGTTGTTCATCATGTAGCCGACCGCCAGCGAGCGTGAGGTCATGGCGCTCAGGAATGCGCCATACTCCATCGTCTGGATCTCCATCTTCACGCCGACCTGCTCCAGGTAGGCGGCGATCAGCGGCAGCAGGTCCATGTGGTCGGGATTGCACGAGCAGACCTGGACCTTGAAGGTGAAGCCCTTGGCATGGCCCGCCTCGGCCAGCAGCTTCTTGGCCTTGGCGGGGTCGAACTTGAAGAGCTCCTGCACCGAGGCCGGCATCTCGGCGAGCGGCTGGAAGTAGCCGATATAGTCGGGGTGCATGGGATAGGCGAAGAGCTCGGCGTTGCCGTTGTAGTAGGCCTTGACGATCTCCTCCTTGTTCACCGCCATGTTCAGGGCGCGGCGCACGCGCACGTCCTTGAACGGGCTGTCGACGTCGACGCGGAACGACAGGAACGTGCCGCTCATGTTGAGCCAGCGGTTCCATTTGAGCTGGGGAACGCTCTTCTTCAGCGAGTCGACGTTCTGCCAGCGGATCGACTCCAGAATGTCGAGCTTGCCGGTGCGCAGCGCGGTGATGAAGGTCGCCTCGTCCTTGATCGTGCGGTAGGTGATCTTGTCGACGAACGGCAGCTTGTAGTCCTGCCCGCCGATCTTGTCCTTGTCCCAGTAGTCCGGGTTCTTGCTGTAGACGTTGGAGTTGCCGGACACGAAGTCGGTGAGCTGGTAGGGGCCTGTGCCGGTGACGTTCTTCCAGTTGTTGGCGCCGGCCTCGACCACTTCCTTCGGATAGATCGCCGAGAAGTAGCCATAGCCGAAGCGGTAGTCCCACTCAGCAAAGTAGTCCTTGAACTCGAAGACCACGGTGTGCTTGTCGGGCGCGTGGGCCTTGGCGATGTGGTCGAAGTAACCCTTGATCTTGCGCGGGCTGGCGTCGA
>SCVT01000296.1 GCA_004296815.1 Reyranella sp.
CGCCCGGCCGTCCGACGCCCATCAGGTAGCGCGGCCTGTCCTGGGGCAGCATCGGCACGGTCGTGTCGAGCGTCTTGAACATCAGCTCCTGGCCTTCGCCCACGGCCAGGCCGCCCACGGCGTAGCCGTCGAAGCCGATGGCGGTCAGCGCCTTGGTGCTCTCCTCGCGGAGCGCCGGGAAGATGCTGCCCTGCACGATGCCGAACAGCCCGTAGCCCGGCCGCTCGGTGAAGGCCTTCTTGCCGAGCTCGGCCCACTTCATCGAGAGCCGCATGGAGAAGGCCGCGGCCGGCTCCTCGACCGGCCAGCTCGTGCACTCGTCGAACGACATGGTGATGTCGGCGTCGAGCAGCCGCTGGATCTCGATGGAGCGGGCAGGGGTCAGCCGGTGCTGCGTGCCGTCGACCGGCGAGCGGAAGGTGACGCCGTCATTGTCGAGCTTGCGCAGCTCCTTGAGCGACATGACCTGGAAGCCGCCGGAGTCCGTCAGGATCGGGCCTGGCCAGTTCATGAACTTGTGGAGCCCACCCAGGGCTGCCACGCGCTCCGCGCCCGGCCGCAGCATCAGGTGGAAGGTGTTGCCCAGCACGATCTCCGCGCCGGTCTCGGCCACGGATTGCGGCAGCATCGCCTTTACCGTGCCGGCGGTGCCCACGGGCATGAAGGCCGGCGTCTCGATCGTGCCGTGCGCCGTCGCGATCCGCCCGCGCCGCGCCGCACCATCCTGGCCCTTGAGCTCGAAGGAAAGACTCATCGGCGCAACAGACAACAATCGCCGTAGGAATAGAAGCGGTATCGCTCGCCCACGGCGTGCGCATAGACGGCCTTCATGCGCTCGAGGCCGGCGAAGGCGGCGACCAGCATGAAGAGCGTGGAGCGCGGCAGGTGGAAGTTGGTGAGCAGCAGGTCGACGGCGCGGAACGGGAAGCCCGGCGTGATGAAGATGTCGGTCTCGCCGCTCCATGCCCTCATCGGCCCCGTGCGCGCGACACTTTCCAGCAGGCGAAGCGAGGTGGTGCCGATCGCGACGACGCGCTGGGCGCGGGCAATGGCATCGGCCGTCTCCTGCGATACCTCACCCCATTCGGCGTGCATCGTGTGGGCGTCGGTGTCGTCCACGCGGACGGGCTGGAAGGTGCCGGCGCCGACATGCAGCGTGACGCCCGCCGTGGCGATGCCGGCTTCGGCGAGCGCGGCCATGAGGGCGGGGGTGAAGTGCAGGCCTGCGGTGGGGGCGGCGACGGAGCCGTCATGCTTGGCGAACAGGGTCTGGTAGTCGGCACGGTCCTGCGCGTCGGCGGTGCCGCCGCGGATGTACGGGGGCAGGGGTACCGCGCCGCCTTGCTCCAGGGCTGTGAGAAAGGCGTGACCGCTGCGGTCGAACGCCAGCACCACGGAGCCGTCCTCGCGCTTCGCCGCGACCGTCGCGGCGAGCCCTTCGAAGGCGAGCTTCTGGCCCACTTTCATGCGCTTGGCCGGCCGCGCGAAGGTGAGCCAGCGCCCGTCGCCCAGGTCGCGGATCAGCAGCGCCTCGACCTTGCCGCCCTCCGGCCGTGTGCCGATCAGCCGGGCCGGGATCACCTTGGTGTCGTTGAAGACCAGCAGGTCGCCCTTGCGCAGCAGCCCCGGCAGGTCGCGGACGGTGCGGTCGTGCAGGCCGTCGCCCGTGACGTCGAGCAGCCGCGCCGCGTCCCGCGGCACCACGGGCCGCTGGGCGATCAGGTCTTCGGGAAGGTCGAAGTCGAAGAGGTCGACGCGCATCAGCCGTCAGACGGCGCCCACGTCCATCACTTCGGGAGACGAGTCGTCGGCCGGCGGCTCGTTGGCCGGATCGACCAGCGCCACGAAGCGATGCACGCCGTCCACCACCACGCGCTTCACGCGGGCGCGGGTCTCGAGGCAATGGAGGTGGGCCAGGGTCTCGCCGAAGGCGAAGACGATCTGGTTGTTGTCGAGATGGCGCGGGAACAGCACCGGCACCATGTCCCAGCCGGTGGCGCC
>SCVT01000297.1 GCA_004296815.1 Reyranella sp.
CAGGTGAAGAAGAACGCGGAGAAGGCCAAGGAGCGGCTCGACAAGGGCCGCAAGCCCGCGAAGGCGCTCTACGACAAGCTCGAGAAGGTGGTGAACACGTTCTGCCCGGGACTCGCCAAGCAGCCGCTGCACATGGACCGGTTCGGCGGCGGCCACCATCACGGCCACCACCATCCGCATCACTGAAGTCGGCTAGTAGCCCATCTTCCAGCCGGCGCGCACGTAGCCCCAGTGGACGAGCTGCACGCCGGCGACGCCGTTCAGCAGGAAGGCGCCGGCGATGGAGATGAGCATCGCGGCCAGGCCCAGCACCGAGGCGTCGAAGAGCTGGACGGCGATCAGCAGGCCGAGAAAGGCGCCGATCGCGAGCATGAGGGTGATCGCAGCCATCAGCGCGGCCAGGAGATAGAACCCCTTGCCCTTCGACATCACGTAGAACGGTCCGGCGAGGGCGGCCCAGACGTAGGACCAGCCATCGATGATGATCGAATCGTCGGAATCAGGTCGGTCGAGGCGATAGGTCGGCAGCACTAAATCACGGCGTGTGGGAGATCTGAGACAATTTGCAGTGCATTTCTAGCATGGCTCCTGCAATAGTGCCAACAGATGCCGATCAGGCCGCGGTTACACCGATCAAAGTGTCATGTAGCCAGAACATGAGCACATAGGCCGCTGTACCGATCGCCACCACCAGCAGGTCGTTCCGGGACCAGGCGGCCGGGGTGGAGGTGGGGGCGGCGCCGGTCTCGCCCCGGCGCTTGAGCGCGATCCGGTCGTAGACCGCCCAGGCGAGCAGCCCGCCGAACAGGAGCATCGAGCCCAGGTCGCCGTTGACCAGCAGGTGCGAGAGCGCCCAGGCCTTCACGCCGACCAGCATGGGGTGGCGCAGGATCGCCTTGATCCGGCTCGGCGGCGCGTAGGCCGCGACCAGCGCCACGAAGGCGAACCACAGCAGCACCAGGGCGATGGGATGGAAGATGGCGCGCGGCGGGGTCCAGACCTGGATGTAGCCCGCGCTCCGGTAGCTGCCGAAGCCGATCACGATCAGGACCAGTCCGGCGGCCGACACCAGGGAGTAGAGGCCCTTGTAGCCGCCTTCGCCCAGCCGGCCGATCGCAACGGCGCGTGCGCCGCGCATCGTCGTGAAGGTGTGGGCGCCGAGGAAGAGGACGAGACCGAGGACCAACCAAGCCATGCCGGATCATAGCATGGCGGCCAGTGTGGTTACTCGTGTGGTTATTGCTCGATCTGGGTGACGTTGCCGGTGCTGTCCACCGAGACGGCGACCTCGACGTCGTTCTTGCGGGCCTTGGCCCGCCACGAGCCGTCGTCCTGGCGCTTGAGGTCCTTCACGTCGGAGTAGCCGCTGGCCTCGATCTGGGTCTTGGCGGAAGTGGCCTGCTGAGTCGTGCCGGGCATGCCGGCGGGCGGCGCGGACGGCTTGGTCGATTGGCCGTCTGTAGAGGACGGCGTCTGGGCCATGACGAGGGAGGCCACAATGACCAGCAACGCGGCAAACGGCACATCGAGCTTCATCGAAGTCTCCTGGGCGTTCAGTGCCCAGGGTTAATGCACGAGCCCGCCCTTCGTTCCCGCCCCGTCAGGAAAGGTCCTCGGTCGAAACCTTCAATGCGTAGGACGGCGGGCATCCCAGCACCTTCAGGAAGGCCTGGTCGATCAGCCGGGCGATCTCCCGGGGCTGGTTGCCGCCCGTGCCGACGGTGGCGAAGGCATTGGCGTCCCAGTCGACGAGGTCGAGTTGCAGGTCCTGCAGCTCGTCGAGGGCGCCGCTCAGCTCGAGCCGGGTCAGCGGCTCCTCGGCGTGCGGATAGGGTGTGAAATTGATGGTATCGGCCATGACCTGGATGGAGACGTCGACGCCGTCGGCATTCACCGTCTCCAACGTGCAGCACAGCATGCCGCCCTCGTTCTTCTCGCCGTAGATGTCGGCGATCGCCGCGGCGATCGCGTCCGCCTGCTGCCCGGACATGTGTAAAACCCCTCCAACGCCCCAATTGATCCCCGGCGGCTCCACGATTTGGCCGCACGCCAGAGCAACCGTCATTGCCGTAGCGCGTTCCATTTCTACGGTCGAGAGACTGTTGAGGGGGCCTTGTGAGAATTCTTCCCGTCCTAATTTCTTCCGCGTTGATGCTGACCGTGCTGCCCGTGCTGGGACAGCAGATGGCGCTCGCGCCGAAGGCCGACTGCGCGCCGGAGGAACCGGATCCCGTGCAGATCAGCTGGGACGCGCCCTGCGACAAGGGCAACTGGCTGTTCGAGCCGGGGGTCGGCTGCCGCATGTGGGACTGGCATCCCGACACCGAGGACAGAGCGAGCTGGACCGGCACCTGCAAGGGCATCCTGAAGGAAGGGCGCGGCGTGGTGCAGTGGACCGAGCACGGCAAGCCGATCGACCGCTTCGAAGGCAGCTACCGCGACGGCCGCCGCGAGGGGCCCGGCCGCTATGTCTGGAACGAAACCGACCGCTTCGAAGGCACCTACGTCGACGACGTGCCGCACGGTCCCGGCACGGTGACGCTGGCCGGCACGACGCTCACCGGCAACTGGCACAAGGGCTGCCTCACCGTCGGCGGCAAGGTCGTGGCGATCGGCGTGTCGCGGGCGAGCTGCGAGAACGGCGAGATCGCGGGCGAGACGGCGACACTGAAATAGGTCTCTGCTAGCCTCCGCCGGTCGAAGCGGGGGCTCTCCATGACACGTCTCATCGCCTGGCTCGCGGCCCTGTTGGCCGCCGTCGCGATCGCCGCCGGACCGGTGGCGGCCCAGAACGCGCTGCAGATATTCGAGCGCGACGTCAAACCCCAGATGGAGCTGAAGAAGTTCACCTACGGCTCGGCGCGGCCGCTGGGGGACAAGGGTTTCGTCCTGACCGACGTGGTCGCCGTGACGCCGGCCGACCCCAAGACCGGCGACAAGGAAGCGACCATCAGGATCGACAAGGTGACGGTCGAGGAGACCGACATCGAGCGCTGGAAGAAGCCGAAGAAGGGCGAACCGGAGCTGGCGCCGCGCTTCCTGAAGATGAAGCTCGAGGGCATCTCGGGCGACGATGCCGCCTTCCACAGCCTCGAGCCCTACGGCCTGCCGCGCGTGCCGGCCGACATGGCAATCGACTATCGCATCGACACCGCGACCAAGACGCTGACGGTCAACAAGTTCGAGATGGCGCTGCGCGGCCAGGCGCGCCTCGACCTGTCGGCCGTCATCGAAGGCGTCGACGACAAGGACAACGATCTCGACGGGGCGCAGGAGAAGGCGCGGCTGCGCACCGGTGCGGTGACCTTCGAGGACACCGGCGGTTTCCTGGCCAAGCTGCTGCCGGCGCTGGCCAAGGAGGAGAAGACGACACCCGAGGCCTGGGTGAACGTCGCGACAATGGCGATCAAGGGCTTCGCGACCGGGCAGGGGCCGGCGACGCAGAAGGTGCTCGACACGCTGGTCTCGTTCATCTCCGACTGGAAGGCGCCCAAGGGGCCGCTCACCATCACCGTCAAGCCAGCCGCGACCACCGGCATCGGCGATCTCGCACGCATCGCCATGCCCAACGCGCTGACTGACGTGTTCGGCGTCACCGCGAGCTACGCCGGCACGCGCGAGGGCGCCTCGGCGGGCGGTGCGCCGATGGGCCAGCCATCGCGCCGCACGACGCGGCCGCCGGCGCCGTCGACGGATACCGACAGCGACAGCAAGCGGCCGGCGCGCACGCCGCGGCTCACCGGCCAGGAGGCGTGGAACGGCGTGGTCGGCAACACGCTGACGGGCCGCCTCGACGGCAAGACGTATCACCTGCTGATCCGCAAGGACGGCACCGCCTCGCGCCTGCACGACGGTGAGATAGAGCCCGGCAAGTGGAAGGCTGAGGACGACAAGGTCTGCCTCAAGATCGGCGACGACGACCGCGCGTGCTACACGGTGGTGACGTCGGGCCGCACGGTCACGCTCACCGACTCGGGCGGCAAAGGCTTCCGGGCGACGCTGCTGACGGGCAACCCGCGCGACCTGTAGATCGCGTGATACAAACGATACTTGGACCCGCTTGGGTTGCAGGCCTAGGCTGACGCCATGGCCGATATCCTCCTCCTGCGACGAGATTGGGACGGCAAGCGCCTCACGCTGAGTGGGCGCGTGACTGGCCCGTGGCACGGCAAGTCCGTGCGGGCAGCGCTGCTGCCTCCAGCTGGCGAACCGGCACGCGGACCTTTGAGCGAGACGGTCGCGCCGGTGAAGCCGGACGGCTCGTTCTCCTTGGACCTGCCCATCGGAAAAGTTGTCTTCGGCACCCGACTCGAACTCATGGACCCTGATGACGAGAAGACTTTCTGGATGGGAAGCGGCGCCATCATGCCCCTTGCCTGGACGGGCGGCGCAGTACCCGGTGAGCCCACGGGACCGAGCGTCCCTGGAGTTCCGGGCCTTCCCGGAACACCCGGCATTCCAGGCATTCCAGGCATACCGGGAATCCCCGGCACGCCCGGTACGCCGGGGGGTGATCCCGGCACTGGGCCAGGCGGTGGGCCAGGCAACCCGTTCCGCTGGCCGTTTCAGATTCCCTGCCTTTGCGCCTTGCTGCCGTGGAGCTGCACGACACTTCTCGGTGCCTGGAAGGCATTGCTGATCCTCGCAATCGGCTTTTGGTACGTCTGCCTCGTGCTCGTTCCGCCCGACTGGGGCGTCCGCACGGCGTGGTGCCTGGTGACGGGCGAAGGAGCCAACTTCGCGCGGCTCGTCGGGACGACCGCTGCGTCGGGTGTCGGTGGAGCGGGAGGAGGCGCGACGACTTCGGGCGTCGCGGGTGCTGTCGCAGGCGGTGCCGGCGGCACCGCCGTCGCGCCGGGGCCCGGGACGGCGGTCGGAGCTGGTGTCGGTGGAGGCGGCGGCGCGGTTGCCGGTGGCGTGGGTGGCGGCGTTGGTGCGGCGAGCTCGGCGGCCGGAACCGAGATCGCCGTGCAGCAGGTCCTGCGCACCATCGACGGGATCATCGGCCTGATCGACGGCGTTGTCGCGCTCGTCGGTATGTTCCTGCGCCTGCTCGCCGAGCTCGTCTCGCTGTTCGCGTGCGGGATCATGATCGTGTGGTTCATTTGCTGCGCGCGAGGAGATCGCTGTCGCCTGATCTCCAATCTGGCGTGGGTCCTTGAAGCGATCATAGTGGTCGCCTTGCCGATCGGTGGCTCGATCGTCGGCCTGCTGCTGTGGGGCTTCAGCTATCTGCCGCACGTTGCATGTGCTCGGGCAGGGACCCAGTGGTTCCTCGAACTTGCGGGCCACCTCCTGCTGGCGACCATCATCTACGGCATCGTGCGATGGCTGCGCGATCGCAACCGCTGTCCGGTGCTTGTGCTCTGGCAATGGCCTTGGACGGAGAAGACCCCATGAGCGATCCGCTGCCTCCATTGCCAGCGTCAGCGCCCGAGTTGGTCGGACGCCTGCTGCGTTGGCTCGCGCTCGCAGCCCTGGTGCTGGCTGTGCTTCTGTTCATCCTGCCGCTCGGCTTCATCATGGCGCCGCTCGGGCTGCTTCTGATCGTGGTCGTTGCCCTGTTCGCGACGGGCAAGGTGCCGCCCTCCTGGTTGTCATGCGTCGACCCCAAGGATGTCGGCAAGGTGGGCGGTGCCCTGTGGCCCATCGTGGTGGTGATCGGCTTCGTGTTGCTTGCCTTGCTGGCGGGGCTGCCGGGCCTGCTGATCGGGGCCGTCGTGGTCGCCGTCCTGTTCGGCCTAGGCTGGGCGGGTATCGGTCCTCTCGCTCCGCTTGCTACCATCATACGCGGCATGGTCGGGTTGATACGTGTGCTGCCTCTCCTGCGCGATCCGGTCGGACACGCGGCCAATGCCCTCGGTGCGGCTGCCGATGCAGTCGACAACCTCAAGGTCGGATTGGATGGAGCCGAACGCAAGCTCGGCGAGGCCAGGCTACTCCTTTCGGCGGTCGAGGTACCGACGATCGAGGTGAAGGAAGAGGCGAAGACGGCGAAGATTCCGGGAATCGGCGACGTGTCCATTCCCGGGCTGAGCGTCAACGCGACAAAGACCAAGCCATTCGACGGTGAGCTTGGAAAGCGGCTCGACGCCGTGCAGAGTGGCTTATTGGATGCACGCAAGGCCGCGGAAGCACAGGCCAAGGCGCTGGACGCGGCCGCCGCTGGTCTCAAGGCGCTCCACGACGTGCTGCCGCAACGTCCGTGAAGCTCTGACCGAGGCGTGTGACGACGTGACTTTCTGGATCGTCAGCGCGGCCTCGATCGTGGCCGCCTATCTCCTGGGCTCCCTGCCGACAGGCTATCTCGCCGGACGATTGCTGAAAGGCATCGACATCCGCGAACACGGCTCCGGATCGACCGGGGCGACCAACGTGCTGCGGACCCTGGGCAAGGGGCCGGCGCTCGCGGTGCTGCTCGTCGACGTGCTGAAGGGCGTGGCGGCGATCGCCTTCGTCCGCTGGATCCATTCCTGGCTCGATGCGCCGGCGTGGATACCCTGGGCCGTCTGTCTCGCCGGCCTCGCCGTGCTGCTGGGGCACAGCCGGTCGGTCTGGCTGAACTTCACCGGCGGGAAATCCGCCGCGACGGGGCTGGGCGTGTTGCTGGCGTTGTCGTGGCCGGTGGGCTTGGGCGCCGCGGCGGCCTTCGGCGTCGTCCTGGCAATCTTCAGGATCGTTTCACTGAGCTCGATGACGGCGGCGTTGACGGCGATCACGCTCGTCTGCGTCCTCGAACAACCCTTGCCCTATCGGCTGCTGGTGATCGCGGGCGGCGTCTACGTGATCGTGCTCCACCGCATGAACATCCGGCGCCTGCTGGCCGGAACGGAACCGCGCGTCGGGCGCAAACTCAGTTGATGTTGAGCCAGTGCATCGCCATGCCGACCAGGCCGGAGACCACGATCGGGTAGGCCGGGTTGATCTTTGTGCGCCACAGCAGCAGGAACACGATCACGGCAATGGCGCCGGAGAAGATGCCGGTCACCGCGCCCATGCCCATGATGATCGCGCCGGCCGCCACCAGGCCGACAGCGACCGAGCCGAGGCCGGTCTGGATCGCCGGTCGCCAGCGCCAGGTCGCGAGGTGGGTCCACAGGCGGCCGACGAACAGGGTGAGCAGGCCGGTCGGCAGGAAGAACGCGATCAGGGCGACGAGCGCGCCGGGGATATGGCCAACGACGGCGCCGATCGACGCCACCATCATCATGTTCGGTCCCGGCGCGAGCTGGCCCAGGCTGTAGAAATGCAGCAGCTCGGGGAAGGTCACCCAGTGATAGGTGTTGACGGTGAGGTCCTTGAGCTCGGGGAAGGCGGCCATGCCGCCGCCGACCGTCAGCAGCGACAGGTAGGAGAAGACGGCGGCGAGGTCCCAGAGGTTCTTCACTTGGGATCTTCCTTGGGACCGGCCTTGGGAGTCCTGTCGCGCGGACGGTGCCACCAGATCGCGATCGCGCCGGCGGCCAGCAGGGCGTAGGGGACCGGCACCTTGAGGAACGCCACGGCCACCGCGGTCGCTATCACGAAGACGTAGTCGGCGAATTCCTTCAGCACCTTGGAGCCGAGCTGCACGCCCACCACGACGATGAGGCCCAACGCCCCGGCGGCGATGCCGTGCAGGAAGGCCTTCGACCAGGGATCGTCGCCGCCGACGCCGTAGGCGAAGGCTGCGGCCGTCATGAGAGTGGCGCCGGGCAGGCACATGCCGAGCGTGGCGACCAGCGCGCCCCAGCCGCCGCGCAGCCGGTCGCCGACCAGGATCGACATGTTGGTGGCGTTGAGGCCGGGCAGGGTCTGGCTGATCGACAGCAGCTCGACGAAGCTCAGATCGTCGAGCCACTTCTGGCGCACCACGAGGCCGGTGCGCAGGTAGCCGACCACGCCGCCGCCCAGGCTGGTCGCGCCCATCACGAAGAAGACCCAGAAGAGCCGGCCGAGCGACGGTGGCGGGGGAGGAGTCTCGGGCTCGCTCATTCGTGCGCTTGCGGCGGGTTGCCCTTCAGGCGGTAGACGGCGCCGGTCTTGGTGGTGGTGAGCGCCAGCCAGTCGGCCGCAACCTGCTGCAGCTCGAGGAAGAAGGCCTCGCAATGGTTCAGCGCCTTGTGGCTGATGTCGCCGGGCCCCTCGAAGCGGAGCTGGTAGGCGAACTCGCCGACGAAGGCGTGATGGTCGCCGCGCGAGCGCCACAGGCCGAGATTGGCGGTCGCCCTCGTATGGTGGCCGCCGAAATCGAGCTCGCAGATGTCCTGCAGCAGCTCCTCGACGATCGTCTGGTTGACCAGGGAGACGTCGTCCGGACCGTCGCACGAGATCGACGAGAGGACGGGGAAGATCTTGGTCAGCTCGGGCAGCGACATGTGGCCGAGCGAGGACATGACGATGCGCGCCGCCTGTGGCGCCTGGCTCAGCCCGAACTCGACATTGTGGGAGAGAAGGCGGCGCATCCCGCCGATCTTCTCCTTGAGCGGCATGACCTCGAGCTTGAACTTGATCTTGTACTTGCCGTCGATCTGCGGCCGCACGTCGAGGGCCTGCGCCTTCATCATGTCGTCGCTGCGGTACTTGAAGACGATCTCGGGATCGCCGACCGCGAAGCCGTCCTGGAAGGCAATGCGGCGCCGGCAGATGTAGGCGTTGTTGTAGAGGTGGTAGCCGCCGGTATCGAGGAAGAGGACCTCGCGCACCTCGGGTCGCTGCTGCAGCTTGGGCGTATGATGGTAGCCGACGCCCGTGGTCTCGGCGGCGCGCTGCACCAGCGCGGCGAACTCCTTGAAGACGTGGGCGGAGGTGAAGCGGTCAGGCTTCAGGATCAGCTTGCACTGCAAATACTGGATCTCGTCGCAGCGCCGTCCGTCGGCGTAGGTGAGATCCTGTCGCTCGGCCAACCACTTCGCGATCTGGCCGTCGTTCTCGTGTGAATGCATTTTTGCTCCCTGACCGCAAACTAACGCGCGGTCACCGTCCTGTCATCTGAGCCGTGTCGGGAACGTCGGCGCGGCCGAACGTGTCGACGCGGCCGTCGGTGAAGCAGACGTAGTAGCGGTTGCTCAACGTCCACGGCGTGCGGCTCCAGAAGTCCTTGAGCACGGTGTAGTAGGCGCAGTCCTTGCCCGGCGAATGGGTCGAGGCGTCGGGCGGACCCATCAGTGACGCGACCTGCTCGCGCGTCATGCCGGCCTGCAGCTTCTCCAGGTTGTCGCCGTGTACGCAGCCGCCGAGCAGCGTCATTGGCAGCGCGATCGAAAGCAGACATGCGATACGTTTCATGGCCGTCTCCATGCACTCCTAATCAGGCTTGGCCTCACCGCCAACAATTGTCGGGCAGCCGGGCGGCTGGCGCAATTCCGGACGATGCGCTACGTCCCAATGATGCAAGATCAGACCAGATTTGTCGCGCCGGGTACGCCTGCGTCGCTGAGCGGCGCCACGGCCGGCCTGCCCGAAACCCCCATCGCCGAAGTGGCGATGTCCGTCTTCGGCGATCCCGACGTGGTGCCCCTGTGGTTCGGCGAGAGCGATCTCGTGACGCCGGATTTCGTGCGCGATGCCGCGGCCAAGGGGCTGCAGGCGGGCGACACCTTCTATACGTGGCAGCGCGGCATCCCCGAGCTGCGCGCGGCGCTGGCGGCCTATACCGAGCGGCTGTACCTCGCCAAGTGTCCGGCCGACCGCATCTCGGTGACGACCGGCGGCATGCAGGCGATCCTGCTCACCTGCCAGCTCCTGCTCGATCCCGGCGACAATATCGTGATCGTGTCGCCGATCTGGCCGAACATCACCTCGGCCACCAAGCTGGTGGGCGGCGTGCCGAAGTACGTGGCGCTCGACCGCACACCGACGGGCGGCTGGAAGCTCGACCTGCAGAAGGTGTTCGACGCGGTCGACTCCCGCACGCGCGCGATCTTCGTCAACTCGCCCGGCAATCCGACGGGCTGGACCATGACCTCGGACGAGCAGGCGGCGTTGCTCGACTTTGCGCGCAAGCGCGGCGTCTGGATCATGGCCGACGAGGTCTATGCGCGGCTGATCTACAGCAAGCGCCCCGACGGGCGGCAGGTCGCGCCGTCGTTCCTCGAACTCGCAGGACCGGACGATCCGGTGATCGTGCTCAACAGCTTCTCCAAGCCCTGGGCGATGACCGGCTGGCGGCTGGGCTGGCTGACGCATCCGGCGGCGCTGGGCGACCAGTTCGCCAAGCTGGTGCAGATCAACACCTCGGGCGCGCCGGCCTTCCTGCAGAAGGGCGCTGTCGCCGCGGTCGAGAAGGGCGATGCCTTCGTGAACGAGATGGTCGAGCGCTGCCGGGCCGGCGGCGAGCTGGTGTTCCAGCGGCTCTCGGCGATCCCGCGCGTCAAGATCGCTCGGCCGGACGCGGCCTTCTACGCCTTCTTCTCGGTTGATGGCGTTTCCGACACGCTGTCGTTCTGCAAGACGCTCGCCAAGCAGTACAAGGTTGGCCTCGCGCCGGGCGAGGCGTTCGGGCCGGGCGGGCAGGGCAACGTGCGCCTCTGCTTCGCGTCGAGCGCGGAGCGGCTCAGCAAGGGTCTCGATCGCATCGAAGCCGCGGTCAAGGCACTGTGATGGCGGCATGGACCAGTCCCCGTCGATCCAGATCCATAACCTGCGCAAGGTCTATGGCGACATCGTCGCCGTCGACGACCTGAGCTTCACGGCCAGGCGCGGCAGCGTGGTCGGCCTGCTGGGCGGCAACGGCGCCGGCAAGACCACGACGATCGCCATGCTGCTGGGCCTGCTTGAGCCGACGGCGGGCCGCATCGAGATCCTGGGCATCGACATGCTGAAGCGCCGGTTCGCGGCGTTGCCGCGCATGAACTTCTCCTCGCCCTATGTCGACCTGCCGCATCGCCTGACCGTGCGCCAGAACCTGCAGTTCTACGGCGGCCTCTACGGCGTGAAGGATCTGCGCCAGCGCATCGACGAGATCGCCGAGCACATGCAGGTCGCCTCGTTCCTCGACCGCCAGGCCGGCAAGCTGTCGGCCGGGCAGAAGACGCGCGTGGCGCTCGCCAAGGCGCTGATCAACAAGCCCGACGTGCTGCTGCTCGACGAGCCCACGGCCTCGCTCGATCCCGACACGGCCGACTGGGTGCGCGGCTACCTCGAGACCTACCAGCACGAGACACACGCCACGATCCTGCTCGCCTCGCACAATATGGGCGAGGTCGAGCGGCTGTGCGACGACGTGATCCTGCTGCAGAAGGGCAAGGTCTTCGAACGCGGCAGCCCGCGCGAGCTGATCGAGCGGTTCGGCCGCGAGGACATGGAGGAGGTGTTCCTCGACATGGCACGCGGCCGCGGTCGCGGCCTCGACACCCTCAAAAAAGAGGAGAGCGCGTCGTGAGTGGCTCGTTCGGGCGCATCACGGCTCTGGTCACGCGCCACATCCAGCTCTGGCGCAGCTCGGTGATGCGCCTCGTCGACTCGATCTACTGGCCGGCGGTGCAGATGGTGATGTGGGGCTTCCTCACGCAATACCTGATGCCGCAGGCTTCGTTCGTGGCGCAGGCGGCGGGCGTGCTGCTGTCGGGGCTGATGCTCTGGGAGGTCGTCGTGCGCGGCAACCTCTCGCTCTCGATCGCCTTCCTCGAGGAGATCTGGTCGCGCAACCTCGGCCATCTTTTCGTGAGTCCGATCCGCTCGTGGGAGCTGGCCGCCGGCATCGTGGTCGTGGCGCTGCTGCGCACCTTGCTGGGCATGGTCCCGGTGTCGCTGCTGGCGTGGGTGTTCTTCGGGTACAACATCTATTCGCTCGGCCTGCCGCTGATCGCCTTCTTCTTCATCCTGCAGATGTTCTCCTGGTCGATCGGGCTCGCCATGTC
>SCVT01000298.1 GCA_004296815.1 Reyranella sp.
GCGAGAAGAAGACCAACACGTTCGACGACTTCGTCGCATCGGCACACGCCCTGATCGCGGCGAAGTACACGTCCCCCAAGCGCATCGTGGCCCACGGCGGCAGCGCCGGCGGCATGCTGATGGGCGCGGTCGCCAACCGCGCGCCCGAGCTGTTCGCGGGCATCGTGGCCGAGGTGCCGTTCGTCGACGTGCTCAACACCATGCTCGACGACACGCTGCCGCTCACGCCGCCGGAATGGCCGGAATGGGGAAATCCCCTGAAGGATGAAACCGCGTTCCGCACGATCCTCGCCTACTCGCCCTACGACAACGTCGCGGCCGGCGCCTATCCGGCAATCCTCGCCATGGCCGGTCTTACCGACCCCAGGGTGACCTATTGGGAGCCCGCCAAATGGGTCGCGCGGCTCCGGGCCAGGATGACCGGCGGCGGCCCGGTGCTGCTGCGCACCAACATGGGGGCGGGCCATGGCGGCTCGTCGGGCCGGTTCAGCCGGCTCGACGAAGTGGCCATCGCCTATGCCTTTGCGCTGCGGTGCGCCGGTCTCACGGCGGCGTGAACTGGAATCGGTCTGGACAGGGCTTCTTCGGCAGGTTCATCTTCGCTGCAGCGTGGCGTTGAATACAACAAGCCAAGCACACGGAGGAACCTCATGTCCGAGAGAGCAAATTCGCGTCGTAAATTCCTGAAGGGCGCCGCCGTCGCGACGGCGGCAACCGTCGCGGCACCGGCCGTCGTCAAGGCGCAGGGCCCGATCAGCATGCGCTGGCAGAGCACCTGGCCGTCGAAGGACATCTTCCACGAGTACGCGCTCGACTTCGCAAAGAAGATCAACGACATGACCGGCGGCGACCTCAAGATCGAGGTGTTGCCGGCCGGTGCGGTCGTCCCCGCCTTCGGCCTGCTCGAGGCGGTGTCCAAGGGCACGCTCGACGGCGGCCACGGCGTGCTCGTCTATCACTACGGCAAGCAGACCGCGCTGGCGCTGTGGGGCTCCGGCCCGGGCTACGCCATGGATGCCAACATGCTGATGAGCTGGCACAAGTACGGCGGCGGCAAGGAGCTGCTCGAGAAGCTCTACGCCTCGATCGGCGCCAACGTCGTGTCGTTCCCCTACGGGCCGATGCCGACGCAGCCGCTCGGCTGGTTCAAGAAGCCGGTCACCAAGGTCGAGGACCTGCAGGGCCTCAAGTTCCGCACCGTCGGCATCTCGATCGACGTGTTCCAGGGCATGGGGGCAGCGGTCAACGCGCTGCCGGGCGGCGAGATCGTCGCGGCCATGGACCGCGGCCTGCTCGACGCGGCCGAATTCAACAACGCCTCGTCGGATCGCCTGCTGGGCTTCGCCGACGTGTCGAAGATCTGCATGCTGCAGAGCTATCACCAGAACGCCGAGCAGTTCGAGATCATGTTCAACAAGGACAAGTACAACGCGCTGCCGGACAAGATGAAGGCGATCATCGCCAACGGCACCGAGGCGGCGTCGCAGGACATGTCGTGGAAGGCGATCGACCGCTATTCCAAGGACTATGTCGAGCTGCAGACCAAGGACAAGGTCCGCTTCTACAAGACGCCCGACGCCGTCCTGAAGCGCCAGCTCGAGATCTACGACGACGTGGTCGCCAAGAAGTCGGCGGAGAACCCGCTGTTCAAGGAGATCGCCCAGTCGCAGATCGCCTTCGCCAAGCGCGCCACGCAGTGGGAGCAGGACACGGTGGTCAACCGCAAGATGGCGTTCGACCACTATTTCGGGCCGCAGGCCAAGCCGATCAGGCTCTAGGACACACCGGCTGAAATCGCGAGGCACCGCTCCTTGAACAGGGCGGTGCCTCGTCTTTCTGCGGTACACTGGTCTTCATGACGGTCGAACGCTTCCTTCACACGATCGACGGCATCAGCACCTGGGTCGGCAAGGCCGCCGCCTGGCTGATCATCGCGCTGATGGCCGTGGTCTGCCTCGAGGTCTTCAAGCGCTACCTGCTCAACGCGCCGACCGCGTGGATCTTCGACCTCAACAACATGCTCTACGGCTCGCTGTTCATGCTGTGCGGCGCCTATGCTTTGGCCCAGAACGCCCATGTGCGTGGCGACTTCCTCTACAGCTCGATGCGGCCGCGCGTGCAGGCGACGCTCGACCTGATCCTCTACTTCGTCTTCTTCTTCCCCGGCATCGCCGCTCTCCTCTACGCCGGAACCGAATATGCGGGCGATTCGTGGCGCATCCGCGAGCATTCCAACGTCACCGCCGACGGCCCGCCGGTCTATCACTTCAAGACAATCATCCCGATCGCCGGCGCGCTGGTGCTGCTGCAGGGCTTCGCCGAGGTCGTGCGCTGCATCGTCTGCCTCCGGACCGGCGCATGGCCGTCGCGCCTGAAGGACGTGACCGAGATCGACGTCGTCGAGGAGCAGCTCGCCCACTCCGAGCATGTCGACGAGGAGACCCGCAAGCTCGCCATCGCCAAGGCGGCGCAGATCGAGGAGGCGGCGCGTCAAAGGGGCATGGGAAGCGGAGACAACAAGATATGACCGATCCCCAACTCGGCCTGTTGATGCTCTGCCTCATCGTGGTCGTGATCATGATGGGCTTCGCCACCGCCTTCACGCTGATGGGGCTCGGCATCGTCTTCGGCTTCATCGCCTTCTACGACCCCACGCAGGCGTGGGCCGACAATAAGATCTTCGCGCTGATGGTCCAGCGCACCTACGGTGCCATGACCAACGACGTGCTGATCTCCATCCCGCTCTTCGTGCTGATGGGCTACGTGATGGAGCGCGGCGCGCTCGTGGACAAGATGTTCTATTCGATCCAGCTCGCCTTCCGGAGGGTGCCGGCGGCGCTCGCAGTGGCGACCCTGATCGTCTGCACCTTCTGGGGCATCGCAAGCGGCCTGGTCGGCGCGGTCGTGGTGCTGATGGGCGTCATCGCCATGAACCCGATGCTGCGCGCCGGCTACGACGTGAAGCTCGCCTCCGGCGTGATCACCGCCGGCGGTACCTTGGGCATCCTGATCCCGCCCTCGGTGATGATCATCGTCTACGCCGCCGTCGCCGGCCAGTCGGTGGTCAAGCTCTACGCCGCCGCGATGTTCCCCGGCTTCTTCCTGGCGCTGCTCTACCTTCTCTATGTGCTGGGCTGGGCGACGCTCAATCCCAAGATCGCCCCCCGGCTGCCCGAGGAGCAGACGCGCGTGCCGGTGCCGGGCTGGGTCGAGCGCCTGCAGGCCGCCTACTCGCCCAACCTGCTGGCCAGCCTCTTCAAGGCGCTGTTCGCACCCGCTGAGGCGCGCGATCTCGAGGCCGACGGCAAGCGGCTGGGCTATGGCGGCATCGCCTTCAACTTCCTCGTGGCGCTGGTGCCGCTGATCCTGGCCGTGATCACCCTGGGCGGGACCTGGTGGTACGTCGTCATCCACAAGAAGACCATCGACGCGCCGGAAGCCGCCGGCCTGCAGCCGCTGGGCGGCGCGGTGGTCGAGGCCGCGGCGACCGACACCGGCCCCTCGGCTGCCTTCTACTGGTGGTTCGGCGGAATCGCGATCGTCCTCCTGCTCGCCGTCGTGCGCTATTACCGGCGCATGGACGCGGCGCGCTTCACGGTGCTGAAGCTGCTCAGCGCGTCGGTGATGCCGCTCGGCATCCTGACCGCGATCGTGCTGGCGGTGATCCTGTTCGGCATCACGACCGCCACCGAATCGGCGGCGGTCGGCGCCGCCGGCGCCTTCCTGCTGGCGCTGCAGGCCGGCACGCTCGACTGGAAGCGCACCAAGGAGGCGGTGTTCCTGACCGCCAAGACCACCGCCATGGTGTGCTGGCTGTTCGTCGGCTCGGCGCTCTTCTCGGCGGTGTTCGCGATCCTGGGCGGCCAGGGGCTGGTCGAGCGCTGGGCGCTGTCGCTGAACCTCACGCCGCTGCAGTTCATGATCCTGTCGCAGGCGATCATCTTCATCCTCGGCTGGCCGCTCGAATGGACGGAGATCCTGATCATCTTCGTGCCGATCTTCCTGCCGCTGCTGAAGCACTACAACATCGACCCGATCCTGTGGGGCTGCCTGGTGTTCGTGAACCTGCAGGCCGCCTTCCTGTCGCCGCCCGTGGCCATGTCGGCCTACTACCTCAAGGGCGTGTCGCCACCGCACGTCACGCTGAACCAGATATTCGGCGGCATGATGCCCTACATGCTGATCGTCATCCTCTGCATGGTGATCATGTACATGTGGCCCGGCATGACCCTGTGGCTGCCGAACTATCTCTACGGGGGCTGAGCGGGAACGATGAAGGCACGTATCGACCGCCTCCTGTCCCAGGCGGTGAGCAGAGGCGACGTGCCGGGCGTCGCCGCCGTCGCGACCGACGGGACGTCCACGACCTACGAGGGCGGCTTCGGCAAGGCGATCCTCGGCCACGAGGCCGCCATGACCCCCGACACGGTCGTGTGGATCGCCTCGATGACCAAGGCGGTGACGGGCGCCGTCGCCATGCAGCAGGTCGAACGCGGCAAGCTCGAACTCGATGCGCCGGCCAAGGCGGTGATCCCCTATCTCGGCGAGGTCCAGGTCCTCGAAGGTTTCGACGGCGCGGGCAAGCCCCGACTGCGCAAGCCCAAACGCGACATCACGCTGCGCCACCTCCTCACGCACACGGTGGGCTTCGGCTACGACATCTGGAACGAGGAGATCGTGAAGTATCGCGAGGCCATGGACGTGCCGACCATCGGCACCGGCCTCAACAAGTCGCTGACCACGCCGCTGCTGTTCGATCCCGGCGAGCGCTGGCAGTACGGCATCGGCATCGACTGGGCCGGCAAGATGGTAGAGGCGGTCACCGGAAAGAAGCTCGGCCAGGTCATGCACGACGACCTCTTCGTGCCGCTCGGCATGGAAAGCACGGCCTTTCGCATCACGCCCGCCATGCGCGCGCGGATGGCGCGGGTGCACCACCGGCAAGCCGACGGCGGCCTGGTCGCCGACCTCACGCGCGAGATCCCGCAGGATCCGGAGTTCGAGGCGGGCGGCGGTGGGCTCTACTCGACGGCGCGCGATTACCTGAAGTTCGTGGACATGGTGCTGAACGACGGCCGCTCCGCGCGCGGCGACGTCGTGATGAAGGCCGCGACGGTCGACGCCATGGCGACCAACGCCATGGGAAAATCGAAGGTGACGCTGCTCAGGACCATGGCGCCCGCCCTTTCCCTCGATGCCGAGTTCTTCCCCGGCGTCGACAAGCAATGGGGCCTCACCTTCATGATCAACAACCAGGAAGCGCCGACCGGCCGCTCCGCCGGCGGCCTCTGCTGGGCGGGCCTGCCCAACACCTACTACTGGATCGACCGCGCGAAGCGCCTGGGCGGCGTCTACATGACCCAGATCCTGCCCTTCGTCGACGTGAAGGCGCTGCCGCTGTTCTACGACTTCGAGCGCGCGGTCTACGGCAAATAAGAAGTCAGGCGAGCCCGAACAGTTCGGTCTCTTCCCGCACGCCGCGGAGCTTGTGGCGGCCGAGCGAGACCAGCCGGTCGCGGCTCGCCGTCGCCGCCTCGGCGAAGGCCTGCGACACCAGCAGGCTCTGGCCGAGCGGCTCGCACAGTTTCTCGATGCGCGAGGCCTCGTTGACCGCGGGCCCAATCACCGTGAAGTCGAGCCGCGCGGCGGTGCCGACATTGCCGTACTGCACGGCGCCGATATGGAGCGAAAGGTCGAGCCCTGCCGTCTGCTGGCCGGCGGCCCGCCGCCGGCCGTTGAGCGCCTCGATCAGGGCGAGCGCTTCGGTCGCCGCATCGAGGGCCGCGGCGCAGACCTCGGCGCGCCCCGCCGGACGCACGGCGAAGGCGGCCAGCAGCCCGTCGCCCATGAACTTCAACACCTCCCCGCCATGGCGCACGACCGGCGCCGCCATGCATTCGAAGCATTCGTCGAGCAGGGCGATCAGCTCCTTGCCGGGCGTGGTGTCGGCGATCGCGGTGAAGCCGCGCAGGTCGGTATAGAACAGCACGGCCTCTACACCCTGCACCTCGCCGCGCTGCACGGTGCCGGCGAAGACGCGACTGGCCGGATCGTCGCCGAGATAGGCGGCCAGCAGCCCCTGGCCCAGCGCACGCATGGTGATGGCCTTCACGGCGACCGCGAACACCGGCAACACCTGCTTCAGGACCGCCAGATCGGCCTCGCTGTAGCCGCCCGGCTGGCCGGTCGTGAGCGAGCAGACGAGGGCGAGCCGCTCGGCATGCTCGGCCTCGGCTGCCCAGTCGATCAGCGGCACGAGTTCGCCCATGGGAAAGATGCGGCCCAGCCACTCCGTCATGCCGGCGGCATGCAATTCCTCGAATACCGGCACACCCCTCACCATCGCCGGGTCGGTGAGATCGCGGCGCTGTTCGTCGACCCCCTTGCGCAGCATCGGCTCGAACGGGCTTTCCCGTACGGTCGGCACGTCGATCCCGGCATGGCTGAATTCGAAGTGCGTGATCTCGGGTCTCGCACGATCCCAGATCATGCTGCGCGCCCGCACCATGGGATGCAGCGTGTTCATGCCGACGAACATACGCTCGACGGGCAAGCCCGCCTCGTTCAGCCGGCGGCCCAGGCCGTCGACGATCTCTTCCAGCGGCATGTTGCGCAGGCCGGCATGGGCCAGCCAGTCGGTGAGCGAGCGCGACTCCATGGCCTGCTCCATGGCAGGAGCCGGGCCCGGCGTCGATCTCAAAAAGCGAAGAGATTGTCGCGGAAGTGGGCGTGCTCGTAGCCGCGGCGCGCCAGCCCGCGCCGCTGCAGCGCCGGCACGACCCCGTCCACGACCTCGGCGACGTAGCGCCGCGACAGCGGGCCGCTGAACACGAAGCCGTCGCCGCCCACCTGCTGCATCACCTCGGCCATCACGCCGGCGACCCTGTCGGCCGTGCCGATGACGGCGTCCTCGAAGCCGAAGCGGTAGTTGCTCGCGATCTCGCGGAGCGTGCGGCCCTGCTTCAGGAAGCGCTTCAGGGTGCCCTGCTGACCGTTGGTCGAGAGCTCGGCGACGGGCGCGTCGAGGTCGAAGGTCGAGAAGTCGATGTCGGTCAGGCTCGCCATCTGGGCGAGCGCCAGCTCGGGCGCAGCATCGCGCTGGGCCTGACGGCGGCGGGCCCGCTCCTGCGCCTCCTCGTCGGTCTCGCCGAGTGTCGGTGTCACCACGAAGAAGACCTTGCAGCTGTCGGGATCGCGGCCGGCCTCGGCGACACGCTTGCGGAGATCGGTGCGAAAGGCCGTCATCTCCTCGACCGAGCCGAGGGCCGCGATGACGCAATCCATGTGCTTGGCCGCGAGCTGCCGGCCCTGCGGCGAGCCGCCGGCCTGGATCAGCACCGGCTTGCCCTGCGGCGGGCGTGCCGTGTTGAGCGGCCCGCGCGAGGCGAAGAAGCGGCCCTTGTGGTCGATCGTCCGCACCTTGGCGGGGTCTACGAACATGCCGGCCTCACGGTCCATGACCACGGCGTCGGCGTCCCACGAATCCCAGAGCTTGCCCACCACGTCGACGAACTCCTCGGCCATCTCGTAGCGCAGGTCGTGCTCGAGATGGGTGTCGAGGCCGAAATTCTGCGCCGCTCGCTCGGCGGTCGAGGTGACGAAGTTGCAGCCGACGCGGCCCTTCGACATGAGGTCGAGCGTGGCGATCAGACGCGCGAGCAGATAGGGCGGATAGAAGCTGGTCGAGATGGTCGGCACGATGCCCAGATGCTTCGTGGCCTGGGTGAGCAGCGGCACGAGCGGCAGCGGATCGTTCTTCGGCGCACGCAACGCCCGCCGCAGGTAGAAATCCATCGACCCGCCGTAGTTGTCGGGGACGAAGAGCGAGTCCTCGAGCAGCAGGAAATCGAGGCTGCCGCGCTCGCAGCCCTTGGCCAGCTCGATGTGCAGGTCGGGCTGCGTCCAGTCATAGGCGTCGGTGCCGCTCCAGGCCTGGTTCCAGCCGTGGACACCGTAGCTGTTGCCCAGGAACCAGCCGAGATGAAAGGGATTGCCCGACGACAATTGAACGCCTCCGCGAATGCACCCCTTTGCGATGCAATCTGCGGACCATGCGGCGTGCTAGTGTCCGGCCGCCCAAGTCGAGGACAGTGCGATGGCGACGGCCGCTCCCACCCCCAAACGCCTTCAGCAGGACGAGGTCGCCCTTCTGGCGACCACCAGCCGCACCTTCCAGGACGCGGCCTTCACCTCGGACGTAACGCTGGACGAGCTCGACCTCACGGAATGCCGCTTCGAGCGCTGCAGCTTCGAACTGCCTTCGGTCCGCGGTGCCGATCTCTCCGGTGCGCAGTTCAGGGATTGCCGCTTTTCACCGGGCCGGTTCGCCAGCTGCAAGTTTCCCGGCGCCCGTTTCGAGGGCACCACCTTCTTCGACACCGAGCAGAAGAAGGGATGCACCTTCGCCTTCTGCGATCTGCGGGACGTCGAGGCGGAGAAGTGCAACTTCGCGGTCAGTTCCTTCGAACGCTGCGACATGCACGACTTCCGGGCCCGGGAGTGCAGCTTCCGCGGTGTGCGCTTCCACGCCTCGACCTTCACCAAGGCGATCTCGAAGCGGGTTATCGTCACGCGGGCGCGTTTCGAGACCTGCAACTTCACCTTCACGGACTTCTCGGGCGTCTCGCTCGAGAGCTGCGAGTTCCAGACCTGCAAGTTCCTCGACACGGCGTTGTTCGACGTCAACCTCACCGACGCAATCCTGCGTGGCTGCTCGATCGACAAGGCCGAATGGGAACGCGCCAACCTCACGCGCGCCGACCTGCGCGGGTCGACGATCTCCGGCCTGAACCTCGCCGTGCTGTCCGGCTATGCCGGGCTGATGATCGGCGAAAGCCAGCAGACGGAGCTTCTCGAACGGCTCGGCGTCTCGGTGAACCCCGACTGACGTCTAAGCCGGCGGCGGCACCATCGTGCCCTGCGGCAGCGACGCGCAATGGTCGTAGATGTCCGAGGGCCGCGTGAACCAGATCTTGTTCTTCTGCGGATGCTTGGCGATGTGGGTCAGCGCCTCGCGCAATGCCCGGAGGCGATAGGGCTGGCCCACGATCATGGTGTGGAGCGCGATGCCGCAGACCAGCGGCTGCTTGGCCGACTGGCGCAGCAGCTCCTCGAACTGGTTGACGATCATGTCGCGGAACTCGTCGCCCGAATGGTGGCGCACCAGGATCTGCGGGCTGTCGTTGACCTCGATCGGATAGGGCACGCTCATCAGCGGACCCGACCGCGTCTTCATCCAGAGTGGCTGGTCGTCGGCCGGCCAGTCCATCAGGAAGTCGAAGCCTACTTCTTTCAGCAAATCCGGCGTCCAGCGCGTCGAGGCCATCCAGGGGGCCATCCACCCTCTGGGACGCTTGCCCGACGCCCTCTCGATCGAGTCGCGGATCTCCTCGAGGAAGCGCTTCTCGTCCGCCTCCCACATGCCGCCATGCCGCTCGGCGTTGGTGCGCCCGTGGCCGATGAACTCATCACCGCGCGCCTTCAACGCATCGACGATCTGCGGCGCGTAGTCGAAGACCGTCGTGTTGATGAGGTGTGCCGCCGGCAGGTTGAGCTCATCGAACAGCTCGAGGCAGCGCCACACGCCCACGCGGTTGCCGTAGTCGCGCCAGGCGAAGGTGCGTGGATCGGGCGGCGGGTTGGCGACGGTCAGCAGATGCCCCTCGCCTGCCCCGTAGGCGAAATGCTCGATGTTGAGGCCGAGATAGACCGCGAGCCGCTTGCCCTCGGGCCAGGAATAGTCCTTGCGCTGGGTGATCGGCGAATAGGCGTAGCGGTCGTGGTACGGCAGGCGGATCGTGTGCATCATTCACTCGTGATGTTGAGGGCGGCGTTCATCGCCCGGAAGCGCGACACGGCCTCGGCATGGAAGGCGCGCTCCTCGGGTCCGGCATCGGCCGTGGGCCGGCGTTCGTCGTCGAAATGTCCGAATTTGTCCTGGCCACGCACCAGCATCGCCGTCACCCGGTTCTTCGCCGTGCAGCGCGCATGGGTCGGGATGTAGCTGATTCCGAGCCCGATCCGGCGATCGTGGGACCGGTTGGGCCGTGAATTGTGCACCAGGTGCGTGTGATGCAGCGAGAACTGCCCCGCCTTCACCGGCATGAACGTCGTCTTCGTGCGGTCAACGTCGACGGCCAGCGCCTGCCCGCGCGACAGCAGGTTCTCGGGGTCCTGCATCTCGGCGTGACGCATCTGACCGAGCTTGTGCGAGCCCGGCACGACCTCCATGCAACCCGCCTCGACCGGCGCGTCGGTCAGCGCCACCCAGGCCGTCACGTGGCAGATCGGATCCAACGCAAAGTAGGTCGCATCCTGGTGCCAGCTCACATAGGCGCCGGAGCCCGCATCCTTCGGCCAGACGGTGAGATGGAACAGGCGGATGTCGGGGCCGATCAGGTCCTCGACCGCGTCCAGCACCTCAGGCGCATGAACGATCTCGTCGACCCAGGGGAAAAGCAGATGCGGCTTGAAGTTGTGGCCGCGGGTCATCTTCTGGCCCTCGGAGCGCTCGAAGGCTTCCAGCCTATCGCGCCAGCCGCGCGTGCGTTCGGTCGAGAAGGCGTCGACTGGGCAGACGAAGCCGTCGCGCTCGTAGCCGGCGACCTGCTCGGGCGTGAGCTTCCTCGGCATGGTCAGTGCGCCGTCCAGCCGCCGTCGATGAACAGCAGCGTGCCGGTGACGAAGGACGAGTCGTCGCTCGCCAGGAAGAGCGCCGCCCGCGCCACCTCCTCCGGCTTGCCGATGCGACCCATCGGATGGCGCTGCTTCCAGAAGGCACGCATCGCCTCCGGATCGGCATAGCGCTTCAGCGAGCGCGCCGGCATCGGCGTGTCGATGACGCCGGGCATCAGCGCGTTGATACGGATGCCCTGCGCGGCATGGTCGACCGCCATGGTCTTGGTGAAGGAGGCGATGGCGCCCTTGGACGCGACGTAGGCCGCGTTCTTTCCGGGACTCGACTGCGCGAGCTGCGAGCCCACCGTCACGATCGCGCCCGACTTGGCGGCGATCATTGGCTGGATGGCGTGATGGATCCAGAGATAGGTGCCCTTCACGTTGATGTCGAAGGTGCGGTCCCAGGTCGCCTCGTCGATCGTGTCGACGGTGCCGCCGAGCGAGATGCCGGCCGCCGTCATCAGCACGTCGATGCGGCCCCATTGCTCCATCACGTGCGCCACGCCGCCGCGCACCTGGTCGGCGCGGCTGACGTCGGCGGCGATGGCGAGCGCATGGCCGCCCGCCTTCTGGATCTCGGCGGCGACGTCGCGCACGCCCTTCTCGTCGAGGTCGACCACGGCGACGCGCGCCCCTTCGGCCGCGAACAGCCGCGCCGTGGCGGCGCCGATGCCCGAAGCGCCACCGGTCACGATGGCCACCTTGTCCTTTAGTTTCATGGCCTTGAGCTTAGCGTGCCGGGTTTTCGACCGCACGACAAAGTGAGTGTGGTTGACCGCAGCCGATCCCACATCTTGCTAACCTGACGGCAAAGGAAACCGGTCCATGCGTCCGCTCGACAGACGGCATTTCAATTTCGCTTTGGCGGCAGCTTCCGGGCTCGTCCTGTCGCGATCTGCCGCCGCGACGCCGCCGGGCACGTTCGAGGTCGCCCGCAGCGATGCGGAGTGGCAGCGCCTGCTGACGCCCGCACAGTATGCCGTGCTGCGGAAGTCGAAGAC
The DNA here is from genome assembly GCA_004296815.1 of Reyranella sp. GTDB lineage: Bacteria > Pseudomonadota > Alphaproteobacteria > Reyranellales > Reyranellaceae > Reyranella. The sequence continues at coordinate 11,679 of SCVT01000298.1, forward strand.
AGAACGTGCCGGCTCCAGCCCGCTCGACGGCGAGAAGCGCGCCGGCACCTACCATTGCGCGGGATGCGAGCTGGCCCTGTTCGCCTCGACGACCAAGTACGACAGCGGCACCGGCTGGCCGAGCTTCTGGAAGCCGCTCGACGGCGCGATCGGCACGCGCCAGGAGACGGTCTGGTTCATGTCGCAGACCGAAGTGCATTGCCGCCGCTGCGGCGGCCATCTCGGCCACGTCTTCAACGACGGCCCCAAGCCGACCGGGCTGCGCTACTGCATGAACGGCGTGGCCATGATCTTCAAACCCTCGGGAGCCCCTTCGTGAAGACGCTCGCCGCCGTCGCCTTCGCTCTTGTCGCGCTGTGGCTCGTGCCGGCGAACGCCCAGAACCGCGCCGTCGCGATCTTCGCGGGCGGCTGCTTCTGGTGCATGGAGCCGCCGTTCGACAAGCTCGACGGCGTGCTGTCCACGACCTCGGGCTATATCGGCGGCACCAAGGCCGATCCCACCTACGAGCAGGTCACGGCCGGCCGCACCGGCCACTACGAGGCGGTGCAGATCGAGTACGATCCCGCGCGCATCGGCTACGACAAGCTGCTCGAGGTCTTCTGGCGCAACATCGATCCCGTCGATCCGACCGGCCAGTTCTGCGACAAGGGCCCGCAATACCGGTCGGCGATCTTCGCCCTCGACGAGGAGCAGCGGAAGCTCGCGGAGGCATCGAAGACGGCGCTCGACAAGTCGGGCAAGCTGCCGAGCCGCGTCGTCACCGAGATCCTGCCGGCTGCGAAGTTCTACGCGGCCGAGGACTACCACCAGGACTACTACCGCAAGAATCCGGGACGCTACACCTTCTACCGCTGGAACTGCGGCCGCGACGGCCGCCTGCAACAGCTCTGGGGCAAGCCCAGCTAACGCGGCCGCTTGCGCAGCGGCCGCTTCTTGGACTGCGCGCGGCGCGCCAGCATGTTCAGGGCCTCGATCAGGCCGGAGAAGGTCATGGCGGCGTAGATGTAGCCCTTGGGCACGTGGAAGCCCATGCCGTCGGCGATCAGGGTCATGCCGATCATCAGCAGGAAGCCCAGCGCCAGCATGACGATGGTCGGGTTGTCGTGGATGAATCTGGCCAGCGGGTCGGCGGCGAGCAGCATCATCGCCACGGCGACGATGACGGCGATGACCATGATCGGAATGTCGTCGGTCATGCCGACGGCGGTGATGATGCTGTCGAGCGAGAAGACCAGGTCGAGAATCAGGATCTGGCCGATGACGCCGGCCATGGTGTTGCGGACGGCATCGCCGGCCGTGACCTCGGGCTCGAAGTCGGTGGTCACCTGGTCGCGAATCTCGCTGGTCGCCTTGTAGATCAGGAACAGGCCGCCGGCGATCAGGATGAGGTCGCGCCACGAGAAGCCGTGGCCGAACAGCGAGAAGATCGGCGTCGTGAGCTGGACGATGTAGGCGACGCTGCCCAGCAGGCCGAGCCGCAGCACGACGGCGAGGCCGATGCCGATGCGCCGCGCGAGCGACCGCTTCTCCTCGGGCAGCTTGTTGGTCAGGATCGAGATGAAGACCAGATTGTCGATGCCCAGCACCACTTCCATGATGACGAGCGTGGCGAGGGCCGCCCAGGCATGGGGATCGCGGGCGAGGACGAGGAGTTCTTCCAGCATCGGGCAAACATAAGTCATTGCTGCCTCCCGCCAAGAGACCTTTCTTTTACAGGTCCGAGACGCTAAGCCCGCAGCCGATGTCCCAGCCCGCCGCCCCGCCGCGGCCCTCCCCGGCGCGGCTCTCTCCGACGGGCCCGCCCACCATCGCGATCGTTCTGCTGTCCGTTGCGGCCTTCGCCGCGGCCGCCAACATGCGGGTGATCGACCCGCTGCTGGTGCAGCTCGCGGCCGGCTTCGACGTCACGGTGGGCGAGGCCTCGATGGCGGCGACCGCCTTCCTGTTCGCCAACGGCGTCTTCGTGCTGGTCCACGGTCCGTTCGGCGACCGCTACGGCAAGATGCCCGTCGTGGCGATCGCCTGCCTCGCCGCCGCCCTCTGCTGCGGCCTCAGCGCGTTCTCGGCGTCGCTCGGCATGCTGACCCTGGCGCGCTTCCTCACCGGCGCGACGAGCTCGGCGATCATCCCGCTCGCCATCGCCTGGGTCGGCGACAATGTGAGCTACGACAAGCGGCAGGCGACGCTGGCGCGCTTCCTCACCGGCCAGACGCTCGGCCTGATGACCGGCACCGCGCTGGGCGGCGCGATCGGCGACTGGCTGGGCTGGCGCTCGGTGTTCTGGGTGCTGGCCGCGGTCTATGTCGCGGCGGGCAGCGCGCTGTTCGTCGTGATGCGGGCGCGGCCGGAGATCGCGCGGCCGGGCGAACGGGCGGCGGGCTCGATGATCGGCCAGATGCTGCGCGTGCTGCGGCGGCGCTGGGCGGTCACAGTCATCCTCGTCGTGGCGCTGGAAGGCGGCGTGTTCTGGGGCGCTTTCACCTTCGTAGGCGCCGACCTGCATCAGCGCTTTGGCCTCGGCTTCGCAGCCATCGGGCTCGCGGTCGCAGCCTTCGGCGCCGGCGGCTTCCTCTACGTGACGGTGGCGCCGCGGCTGGTGCGGCGCCTCGGTGAACGCGGCCTCTGCACCTGGGGCGGTGTGGGCCTCGGCCTCGCTTTCGCCGCGATGGCGCTGGCACCCAACGCCGAGACGGAGTTTGCGGCCATCGTGCTCTCGGGCGTGTCGTTCTACATGCTGCACAACACGCTGCAGGTGCACGGCACACAGATGGCGCCGGAAGCGCGCGGCGCCGGCATGGCGCTGTTCGCGCTCTGCCTGTTCCTCGGCCAGGCGATCGGCGTGCCGATCGCGGCGCCCATCGTGGATCGCTGGGGTGCGGTGCCGATCTTCTGGGCGGCCGCGATCTTCCTGCCGCTGCTCGCCTTCTGGTTCTCGGCCGCGATCGGCCGGCGTGCTCAGT
>SCVT01000299.1 GCA_004296815.1 Reyranella sp.
TGCGCGACCTCGACCTGGTCGGCGGCGACGTCGTCGAGGTCTCGCCGCCCTTCGACATGAGCGGCAACACCGCGCTCGTGGGCGTCACCATGATGTGGGAGATCCTCTGCCTGCTGGCCGAATCGGTGGCCAAGCGGAAGGGGCGGCTCCCGGCTGCCGCCTAGGCCGCCAGCTCCAGGATCTCCTTCACCTCGGCGGGTGTCGGGATGGGGCGCGGGTTGCGCGGCACCCAGGGCGTGCCCATCGCCTGCTTGGCGATGCGGTCGAAATGCTCGCGGCCGATCTTCACTTCGCTGAGGCTGCGCGGCATGCCGAGGCCGCGGATGAAGCGGTCGAGCACGTCGCCCGCATCCTTGCCGGGCTCGCCCATGGCGGCGGCGATCAGCGCCTGCTTGTCGGCGTTGGCCGTCTTGTTCCAGCGCATCACCGAGGGCAGCATGATGCAGGACGTGTGGCCGTGCGGGACGTCGAACACGGCGCCCAGCACGTAGCCGATACCGTGGCTGGCGCCCATCGGGACGCCGGCCGCGATGCCACCCATTGAGAGCCACGAGCCCTGCTGGCAGTCGAGCCGCGCCTTCATGTCGGCCGGGTCGGCCCTCACGCGCGGCAGGCCGCGCGCCAGCAATGACAGCGCATGCAGCGAGGTCGCGTTGGTGAACTCCGTCGATTCGTTGGAGCAGACGCCCTCGACGCAATGGTCGAGCGCGCGGATGCCGGTCGAGAGGAAGAGCCACATCGGCGTGTGACGCGTCACCTCGGGATCGAGGATCACGGCCTGCGGGATGGTCAGCGGATGACGGTACATCTCCTTGACCTTGGTCGCCTCGTTGGTGACGCCTGCCATGCCCGAGAACTCGCCGGCCGAAAGGGTGGTGGGGATCGAGATCTGCCGCACGGTGGGCGGCTTCAAGTCCGAGGTGGCGCGGATGCGGTCCATCTCCTCGACTGTCGAGACATCGTTGGCGAGGCAGAGCTGGACCGCCTTGGCGCCGTCGGTGATCGAGCCGCCGCCCAGGGTGACGATCAGGTCCGCCTTGCCCTCACGCGCCTGGTTGGCGGCGGCCACGATGGCGGAGCGCGGCGAATGGGCGGGCATCTTGTCAAAGGTTCCGATGCACTTGTTGCCCAGCGCCCGCCGGACCTTCTCGACCTCGTCGGTCTCGCGGTTCAGCGTACCGCTCACCATCAGGAAGACGCGCTCGGCAGCATGCCTATTCACGATATCTGCGAGCGCCTCGGCCGCCGGCTTGCCGTAGTGGACTTCCTCCATTTCAGTGAAAACGACGCGGCCCGATGTCAGCATTCTGTCCTCCCGGCGGTCCCGATTTGCTATCGTGGCGGTGAAACACGGCAAGGGAAAGCATGACCGGCACACGGGATGGGGCGATCGCCCGCGCAGAGAAATACTTCGACGATGGCGGCTTCCTCGAGGAGCTGCAGCGGCGGGTGGGCATCCCCACGACCAGCCAGGAAACCGACTCCATGCCGGCGCTGCAGGAGTACGTCTCCGGCGAGATGAGCCAGTCGCTGGAGAAGCTCGGCTACGAGTGCCAGGTGCTGCCCAACCCGCGTACGGAGTACGGTCCGTTCCTGATCGCCCGGCGGGTTGAGGATCCTGCCAAGCCCACGGTGCTGACCTACGGCCATGGCGACGTGATCCGCGGCCAGGACGACCAGTGGCGCGCAGGCCTGTCGCCCTGGAAGATCGTGATCGAGGGCGAGAAGATGTACGGCCGCGGGACGGCCGACAACAAGGGCCAGCACACGATCAACATCGCGGCGCTGGCGTGTGTGCTGCAGGAGCGCGGGTCGCTGGGCTTCAACTCGACGATCCTGATCGAGACCGGCGAGGAGACCGGCTCGCCGGGCCTCGGCGACTTCTGCAAGGCCAACAAGGCGGCACTCAAGGCCGACGCGCTGATCGGCTCGGACGGGCCGCGCCTGGACCATCGGCGCCCGACCATCTTCGGCGGCACACGCGGCACGCTGAACTTCAACCTCAAGCTCACGATGCGCGAGGGCGGCCATCATTCGGGCAACTGGGGCGGTCTGCTCGCCAACCCCGGCATCATCATGGCGCACGCGCTCGCGACCATCACCGACGCGCGCGGCCAGATCCAGGTGCCGGAGTGGCGGCCCAAGACGCTCACCAACTCGGTGCGCGCGGCGCTCGCCGACGCCCATGTCGATGCGGGCGAGGGCGCGCCCGAGATCAACGAGGATTGGGGCGAGAAGTCGCTGACCCCGGTCGAGCGCGTGTTCGGCTGGAACAGCTTCGAGGTGCTGGCCTTCAAGACCGGCAACCCCGACCGGCCGGTCAACGCCATCCCGCCGAGCGCGATCGCCTACTGCCAGCTCCGCTTCGTCGTCGGCACCGATCCGCACGACATCATCCCGGCGCTGCGCCGGCACCTCGAGAAGCACGGTTTCGGCCAGATCGAGATCGAGCAGGCGCGCGACGTGATCATGAATGCGACGCGCCTCGATCCCGAGAACCCGTGGGCCAAGTTCGCCGCCGCTTCAATCGAGCGGACGGCGGGCCAGAAGCCCAACATGCTGCCCAACCTCGGCGGTTCGCTGCCCAACGAGGTGTTCACCGACATCCTCGGCATGCCGACCGTGTGGGTGCCGCACTCCTACGCAGCCTGCTCGCAGCATGCGCCGAACGAGCACCTGCTGGCGCCGGTGGCGCGCGACGGGCTCCGGCTGATGACCGGCCTGTTCTGGGATTTGGGTACCGAGGGCCGGCCGCGCTAAACTGCCCGGGATGCTGTCCGCCGACGAGGCCGCCGACCTGATCGAAGCCATCGCGACCCGTCAGGATCGCGCGGCTTTTGCGAGCCTGTTCCGCCACTTCGCGCCCCGCATCAAGGCCTTCATCATGCGCAGCGGCGCCGATGCAGAGGCCGCGCAGGAAGTGGCCCAGGAAGCGCTGATCATGGTGTGGCGCAAGGCCGCGAGCTTCGACCGCACGCGGGCCTCGGCCTCGACCTGGCTCTACACGATCGCCCGCAACAAGCGCATCGACCTGCTCAGGCGGAGCGGCCGGCCGGCCATCGAGACCGAAGACTGGCTCACGGTATTTGCACCCGAAGACGAGGATGCCGACAAATCCGTCCTCGCGGGACAGACGTATACCCGGGTGAAGGAGCTGCTTGGGGGCCTGTCGGCCGATCAACTGGTTGTGATCCAGAAGGCGTTTTTCGAGGATAAGACGCATACGGTCATCGCCGACGAACTCAAGTTGCCTCTGGGAACGGTCAAATCGCGTATCCGTTTGGCGCTCGCGCGGCTGCGCGACGCCCTGGAGAAAGACGAGTCATGAGCCGCCATCCGGCGCCCGACGAGCTGCTGCTGGACTACGCCGCAGGTGCGCTGCCCGAAGGGCCGGCGCTCGCGGTGTCGCTCCATGTCGCGCTCGATCCGGCGGCGCGGGCGACCGTCGACCGGCTGAACGCGGTGGGTGGTGCCCTGATCGACCGAGAGCCCGAGGTGGCGTTCGACGACGGTTCGCTGGAAAACGTTCTCGCACGGCTGGACCAGGTTGCCGTCGAACCCCGTCGTGAGGCGCCGCGCCCGCGTCCGGGCTTCGAGTGGGCGCCGGCACCGCTGCTGCCCTATCTGAAGCCGGGCATGGACTGGCGCCGGATCCTGGGCAAGTTCGACGAGATCCGGCTCGACGTTGCCGGCGCCTTCCACCGAGTGTCGCTGCTCAGGCTGGAGCCCGGCCGCGGCCTGCCCGAGCACAAGCACACCGGCTACGAATACACGGTCTGCCTGCAGGGCGGTTACACCGACAACACGGGCAGCTACAACGTCGGCGACTTCGCGGTCGGTCCGGGGAGCGAAAGGCACGAGCCGATCGCCGATGCGGGCGAGCCCTGCATCGCGCTGATCGTGGTCGAGGATCCGATTGTGCTGACCGGGCCGTGGGGCCGCTGGCTCAACCCGCTGGTGAAGCGCGGCCTCATATGATTTAGGCTCCCCGCTCCGAAGGGGAGATTTCATGTCGCGCATTCCGTATTTCGAGGTCGAGTCGGCCACCGGCAAGCACGCCGAGTTCCTGACCAAGCTCAACCCGAGCCTCAACATCTACAAGATGCTGGCCAATTCCGAGTACGGGATGAAGGGCTTCATCCGGATGGGCAATGCGCTGCTCTACAAGTGCGAGCTCGACCCCGTGCTGCGCGAGCTGGCGATCATCCGGACCGGCCGCCTCAGCCGCGCAGCCTACGAGGTCTTCCAGCACGAGCGCATCGGGCGCGAGGTCGGCGTGACCGAGGACAAGATCGCCGCGCTGCGCGACGCCACCATCGAGGCGGCGGCCTTCAACGACAACGAGAAGGCGGTGCTGCGCTATACCGACGACGTGGTGCGCAACGTCAAGGCGTCGGACAAGACCTTCAAGGCGGTGCAGTCCTTCCTGACGCCGGGCGCGCTGGTCGAGCTCACCCTCACCATCGGCTACTACATGATGGTCTGCCGCTTCCTCGAGTCGATGGGCGTCGACGGCGAGGAAGGCCAGGCGGAGTGGCTCAAGACGGCGAAGCTGTAGGCGCAGGAGTTCGAGAGATGGCGTACCGCGTTCTGATCGCGCAGTTCATGCACGAGACCAACACCTTCAGCAAACTGCCGACGACGCTGGAGGACTACCGCAAGCGCTGGCTGATCGCGGGCGAGGCGATGGTGCCGCGCTTCACCGGCACGAAGAACGAGGTCGGCGGCTACATCGACGCGGTGAAGACGTACGGCTGGGAGCCGGTGTGGGGCGGGGCGGCCAATGCCACGCCGTCGGGCACACTCACCAAGGAGACCTGGGAGCATATCCGCGACATGATCGTCGGCGCCGCCAAGAAGGCGGGCAAGCTCGACGCGATCTGCCTCTCGCTGCACGGTGCGGCGGTCACGGCGACCGAGGACGATGCCGAGGGCGCGCTGCTCGAGGCGCTGCGCGGCGTGGTCGGGCCGGACATTCCTGTGGTCGCCACGCTCGACCTGCACGCCAACGCCACCAAGAAGATGGCGAAGCACGCCAACGCGCTGGTGAGCTACCGCACCTATCCGCACATCGACGGTTATGAGCGTGCGGTGCAGGCCGCGGCCCTGGTGCAGGAGGCGCTGGAGGGCAAGAAGAAGCCCCGGTGCCTGCTGGTACAGCCGGCCATGCTGGAGGGCGCCGACCATGGCCGCACGACGCAGCCCGGCCTGATGCGTGAGTTGCTGGCCCAGGCCGACAAGTTCGAGACGGAGCCCGGCATCAACGTCGTCTCGATCCAGGCGGGCTTCACCTGGTCCGACATTCCCTACACGGGCCCGTCGGTGGCCGTGAGCTACGAGCCCGCCGTCGAGGCGCGCGCCAAGGCGGTGGCGGCCGCGATGCTCGACGAGATCTGGAAGCGGCGCGACGAGAGCTCGTCGGACTACCGGCCGATCTCCGATGCGATCTCCGCGGCTCGTGCGGGCGTGGGTAAGGATGGCCCGCTCGTGGTGGCCGACGGCACCGACAATCCGGGCGGCGGCGGCTACAACGACACGACGCCGGTGCTGCAGGCGCTGCTCGACGCCAAGGTCGAGAACGTGGCGTTCGGCACGATCTTCGATCCCGGCACGGTCCAGCAGGCCATGAAGGCGGGTGTTGGTGCCACGATCGACGTCGTGCTGGGCGGCCATACCGATCCTTCGATGGGTGGGCCGGTGAAGGCCAGGGCGGTCGTGAAGATGCTGTCCGACGGCACCTTCAAGAACGACGGGCCGATGAACGCCGGCGTCGAGACCTCGATGGGGCCGACGGCGGTGCTGCGCATCGGCGGCATCGACGTGGTCACGATCTCCAACCGCATCCAGACCATCGACCTGCAGGTGTTCCTGAGCCAGGGCATCGACCCGCGCACCAAGAGTGTCGTCGTCGTGAAGAGCGTGCAGCACTTCCGTGCCGCCTACGCTCCGATCGCGCGCGAGATCGTGCTGGTCGATTCCGGCGGCATCTGCTCGCCCGACATCTCGCGGCTGAAGTTCACCAAGCTCCGCCGGCCGATCTGGCCGCTCGACGGCGTCAACGATCCCTATGCGGGTCAGCGCGCAAGATCGGAAGAGC
>SCVT01000300.1 GCA_004296815.1 Reyranella sp.
TCGCCACCGGCAAGAAAGCCGACCTCAACGTCATCGACTTCGACAAGCTGCGCGTCGAGGCGCCGGTGATGAAATGGGACCTGCCGGCGGGCGGCAAGCGCCTGCTGCAGCGCGCCTCCGGTTATCGCGCCACCATCGTCTCGGGCGCCGTCACCTATCGCGACGGCGAAGCGACCGGCGCGCTGCCGGGCCGGCTCGTCAGGGGATCGAAGAAGGCCTGATCATTCGGGCTTCAGGCTGTTGTCCTTGATCACCTTGGCCCAGATCTCCTGCTCCTTGGTGATGAAGGCGGCGAACTGCTCGGGCGAGTTCAGCACGATCTCCATGTCGTAGAGATCGACGAACTTCTGCGTGACGTCGGGCGCCCGTACCGCCTTCGACACTTCGGCATGCATGCGGTCGACGATCGGCTTGGGCGTGCCGGCCGGGGCGTAGAGGCCCCACCAGGCGTAGGAGGGCATGGCCTTGAGGCCCTGCTCGATCAGCGTCGGCACATCGGGCATCAGCCGGCTGCGCTTCTCGCCGGTGACGGCCACGAGCTTCAGCTTGTTCGCCTTCACGTGGGGCATCGAGTTGGCGAGGCTCGACACCGAGAGATCGATGACCCCGGCGAGCGCGTCCTGGTATAGCGGCCCGCCTCCCTTGTAGGGGATGGTGTTCATCTCGAAGCCGTTCTCCTTCTGCACGAAGGCGAGGAAGATCTGCGCCAGGCTGGCGGCGAGTGCGCCGACGCTGATCTTGCCCGGCTGCGCCTTGGCCGCCGCCGCGGCTTCCGCGAAGGTGTTGTAGGGGCGTGTCGGGTAGGCACAGATGCCCTGCGCGCTGCGGCCGATCTGGGTGATCGGCGTGAGCTCGGCGTCCTTGTAGGGAAGCGCCGGCGTCCAGATCGGATTGAGGATGTGGTTGTCGAACACGACCAGCCACGTGCTGCCGTCGGGCGGCGACTTGGCGGCGACCGTCGCGCCGACCACGCCGCTGCCGCCCGGCTTGTTGTCGACGACGATGTTCCATCCGGTCGTCTCGATCAGCTTCGCCTGGATGATGCGGGCGATCGGATCGGTCGATCCGCCCGGCGGGAAGGGGACGATGAACTTGATCGTCCCCTTGGACCAATCCGCCTGCGCTTGGACGATGGCGGGTGCACCCAGAGTCGTGACTAGGGAGCCGGCCAGGACGGCGCGGCGACGCAATACGGACATTTTCAGCCTCCCAGATACGTCTTTGTTATCCGGGAAGCCTACGCCTCATATTTCGCATAGCAAGAAGTTTTGCAGAGCGAGTCCGCTCTCAATCACCCTTGATGTCGTTGTCCTTGATTACTTTGAACCAGCGATCCTGCTCGCTCTTCTGGTAGGCCGCGAACTCCTCGGCCGAGCTGGTCAGGATCTCCATGTTGAACTGCTCGATGAACTTCTGCGTCACGTCGGGCGAGCGCACGGCCTTGGTGATTTCCGCATGCATGCGGTCGACGATCGGCTTGGGGACGCCGGCCGGCGCGTAGACGCCCCACCAGGAGTAGGACGGGAAGGCCTTGATACCCTGCTCGATGAGCGTCGGCGTATCGGGCAGCGCGGGCGTCCGCTTCTCGCCGGTGACGGCGATCGGCCGGATCTTGTTGGCGCGGATGTGCGGGCTGAACGAGGTCAGGCTCGAGATGCCGATATCGGTGACGCCGCCCAGCAGGTCCTGCACCAGCGGCCCGCCGCCCTTGTAGGGGATCAGGTTCAGGTCGACGGCGTTCTCCTTCTTGATCAGCGTCGCCAGCACCAGCGCCTGGCTGCCGCCCAGGACGCCGAAGCTCACCTTGCCCGGCCGCGCCTTTGCGTCCGCCACCGACTCGGCGAAGGTCTTGTAGGGACGGTCGGGGTGCGCGGCGATCGTCTGCGGAGTGCGGCCGATCAGCATGATGTTCGCGAGATCGGAATCCTTGTAGGGCAGGTTCGGCGTGAAGGCCGGATTGAGGATGTGGCTGTCGAAGGTCACCATCCAGGTCTGGCCGTCGGGCGGCGACTTGGCCGCGACGTTGGCGCCCACGACGCTGGCGCCGCCCGGCTTGTTGTCGACGACGATCTGCCAGCCGGTGTTCTCCGAGACCTTGGCCTGGATAAGGCGTGCGACCGGATCGGTCGAGCCGCCGGGCGGGAAGGGCACGACGATCTTGATCGGGCCCTTGGGCCACTCGCCCACGTTCTGGGCCTTCACAATGGCGGGCGCCGCAAGCGTTGCGGCGGTAGCGCCGGCGATGATGGAACGACGTTTCAGCATGGCTTTTGTAGCCTCCCTGGATGCTTGATTGCCGCGGAGCCTAAGCATGGACAGGTCGGGTGCAAGTCCGTATTTACCCGTCATGTCACTGATCAAAACTGACTCCGGCGAGTGGGAAATCGTGCTCGGGCTGGAAGTCCATGCCCAGGTGATTTCCGACGCCAAGCTCTTCTCCGGTGCGCCGACCACGTTCGGCGCCGACCCCAACACCCAGGTCTCCCTGGTAGACGCCGCCATGCCGGGCATGCTGCCCGTGATCAACGAGCGCTGCGTGGAGCAGGCCGTGCGCACCGGGCTGGGACTCAACGCCAAGATCAACCTGCGCTCGGTGTTCGACCGCAAGAACTACTTCTATGCCGACCTGCCGCAGGGCTACCAGATCTCGCAGTTCAAGGATCCGATCGTGGGCGAAGGCCAGGTCGAGATCGATCTGCCGGACGGCAAGACGCGGACGATCGGCATCGAGCGGCTGCACCTCGAGCAGGATGCGGGCAAGAGCCTCCACGACCAGCATCCCAGCCAGACTTATGTCGACCTGAACCGCTCGGGCGTGGCGTTGATGGAGATCGTCAGCCGCCCCGACATGCGGACGTCCGACGAGGCCGCGGCCTACCTCACCAAGCTGCGCTCGATCGTGCGCTATCTCGGCACTTGCGACGGCAACATGGACGAGGGCTCCATGCGTTGCGACGTCAACGTGTCGGTGCGCAAGCCGGGCGGCGAGCTCGGCACGCGCTGCGAGATCAAGAACGTGAACTCGATCCGCTTCGTGAAGCAGGCGATCGAGTTCGAGGCGCGCCGGCAGATCGAGATCATCGAAGACGGTGGCAAGATCGTGCAGGAGACGCGCCTGTTCGATCCCGGCCGCGGCGAGACGCGCTCGTTGCGCTCCAAGGAGGACGCCCACGACTACCGCTACTTCCCCGATCCCGACCTGCTGCCGCTGATCCTGAAGCAGGAGTTCGTCGACGGCATCAAGGCGGGCCTGCCCGAGCTGCCCGACGCCAAGAAGGCGCGCTTCGTGAAGGAATATGGCCTCACGCCCTACGATGCGGGCGTGCTGGTGGCGGAGAAGGAGACGGCCGAGTTCTTCGAGACCGTCGCCAAGGGCCGCGACGGCAAGGAAGCGGTCAAGCTCGTCACCGGCGACTTCTTCGCCATGCTGAACCGCCGCGGCGTCGGCATCGACAAGTCGCCGATCAGCGCCGCCAGCCTCGGCAAGCTGCTCGACCTGCAGGCTGACGGCACGATCTCGGGCCGTATCGCCAAGGACCTGTTCGTTGCCATGGAGGAGACGGGCAAGGACCCGGCCGTCCTGGTCGAGGAGCGCGGCCTGAAGCAGGTGACGGACACCGGCGCGATCGAGGCCGCCATCAAGGCGGTGATCGATGCCAACCCGGGCCAGCTCGCGGCCTACAAGGCGAAGCCGACCTTGTTCGGCTGGTTCGTCGGCCAGGTCATGAAGTCGACCGGCGGCAAGGCCAACCCCAAGGTCGTCAACGAGCTCCTGAAGAAGGCGCTCGACGCTTCTTAAGGGTCGGCGAAGCGCACGAGCCTGGAAGAGAGCAGGTCGGCCGACCACAGGATGGCGGCGATCTGCCCGTCCGGGGTGCGCACGATGTCGGTGGCGTTCACCGGCTGGCTCTGCCAGCGCACCTTGCCGTCCGTGCCGGCGCGCACGATCCAGCAAGGCGGCCCATCTATCGTGTTGCAGACGATGGCCACGATGCCGTTGCCGTCGGCGATCATCCGGCGCGTCTGCCCGTAGGTCCACGGCGCGCTGCTCGCGACGTTGCCGTTGGCGTCGAGCCGGACCAGGGCGGGCGAGCCGGCGGTCTGGAATTCGCTCACCGCAGAGACCCAGCCGCCCGGCGTCAGCGCAAACGAGGTACCGGCCGTGGTGAACGGCACCTTGCCCTGCTGGGTCCCATCGTGCCCCAGCTGCACGATGTACCATTGGCTGAGCTGCTGGATCGCCTGGATCTCCTGCACTGCGGCGGAGATGCTGCCGTCAGGGCGCAGCGCGAGGCCGTAGACGTCCTCCGGCATGCCGGGACCCGGTCCTGCCTGCCAGACGCGGCGGCCTTCGGTGTCGAACTTGCCGATCCACCAGTTGAAGGGATCGGGACCGAACCCGCCGCCGACCAGCAGCCCGTTGTCGGATGTCGGGAGATAGAACTTGGTGCGATAGAAACTCGCCGGACTGCCCGGCACGGCCGGCGCCACGGGCGTCGAACGTACGACGCTGCCGGCGGCCGAGACGCGGTAGATCGAGGTGAGGGAACGCTCGCGCTGCGGCATCGCCATCGAGTTGTTGGAACTCGAGAGAAACACCATGGTCTCGCTGTTCGGCAGCAACGCAACGCCGAGCGAGGCCGCATCGAAGCCGCGCTTTCCGATGCCGGCTTGCACCGGCAGCATGGCGCGGTAGCCGGCTTTGCCGTCCCGCGTGAAGGCCATGATTTCGACGCGGGCGTCGGCGGCAGGCAGGATGCCGTCGGCCGAGGGTTTGAAGCTCGTCGCCAGCACGTAGTGCGTGCCGTCGGGCCCCACGGCCAGCCTTCCCGGCGGGCCGAGGCCGGAGAGCTGATGCTCGGGCGGCGGCGGCAGCGGCACGTCGAGCACGATCCTCGGCTGGGGTTGGGCGAGGGCAGGGCTGCAGAGCAGCGAGAGGGCGAGACCGATCGAAAGACGCATGGCGCGAATCATATGTGCTAGCGTCGCGCGAAGAAAGCAGGCGAACGATGACGGTGAAACTCTACGCCCTGACGTGTGGCCGCCTCGTCGGCCGGTTGAAGGACATGATCGAAGGCGAGGACGGGCAGGTGGCGCTGCCGATCCCGTCCTACCTGATCGAGCACCCCAAGGGCCGGGCGCTCTACGACACGGGCATGCACCCCCAGTGCCGCACAGACGCGGCCGGCCGCATGGGCGAACGGGTGGCCCGCATCTTCGGATTCGAGCAGTACGGGCCCGAGGACGATGTGAAGTCGCGGCTGGAGTTGATCGACCGCGATCCCGGCAAGGTCGACTTCATCGTCAACTCACACCTACACTTCGACCATGCCGGCGGCAACGAGTTGGTGCCCAACGCCACGATGGTCGTGCAGAAGCGCGAATGGGAGGCCGCACAGGATCCCGACACCGCGGCCAAGGTCGGGTTCTTCCGTGCCGACTTCGACCACGGCCACAAGGTGAAGCAGGTCGACGGCGAGCACGACCTGTTCGGCGACGGCAGCGTGGTCTGCATCCCCACGTACGGGCACACGCCGGGGCATCAGTCCCTGAAGGTGCGGACCGACAGGGGCGAGGTCGTGATCACCGGCGACGCCTGCTACTTCTGCCGCACGTTGCGCGAACGCAGGCTGCCGCGCTTCGTCTGGGACCGCGAGGCCATGCACGCCTCGCTGGACCGGCTGGCGTCGCTCGAGAAGAGCGGCGCCACCCTGTTCTTCGGGCACGATCCCGATTTCTGGAAGACCGTGCCCCAGGCTCCTGTCCCGGCCTTCTAGCCGGAACTCTTAGCCGTCGATCGGCAGGCCGAGCGCCAGGCGGCCGGCCAGGCGCCGCTGCGGCACCTCGGTGAGCGGATGGAAGCGCGCACCCTGGATGTCGCGGAACAGCCGCTCCAGGCCCATCGACCGGAAGTAGCCGGCGCCGCCGGTCACGCCCATGGCGAGCTCGACCGTCTTGATGGCGCTGCGCGCGACCAGCGTGCGGTGCTTGAAGATCACGTTGGTGGTCTCTGGACCGGGCTGCGCCGTCTCGCTGAAGGCGACCATGCTGTCGAGCGCGATCTGCGCGGCGGCGAGCTCGGTGTCCATCTCGCCGACCTGCTCGGCGATCGACGGATCGGTGCGCTTCTTCGCGGCTTCCACCGCGATGTCGCGTGCCGCTTCGGCGACGCCTGTGTAGACCGAGTAGACCAGCGGGAAGGCAACCATCGAAACGAGGTGCATCGAGGGATGCCACTTGCCTGCGGGACGGCGCACCGAAACGGCGGCGTCAGCAATAAACACGTTGTCGAGCTTCACGGTCTGCGAGGCCGTGCCGCGCATGCCGAGCGTGTCCCAGGTGTCGAGGATGCTGACGCCCTCGCTCTTCACCGGCAGGCCGAACTGCAGCACGGTCGGGCCCTCGGGAGTCTGCTCGACGGCCGTGGTCATGAAGAGGTCGGCGCTGGGGGCGCCGCTGGCGAAGATCTTCTCGCCGCTCACCCGGTAGCCGCCCTCGACCTTGGTTGCCGTGCCGGAGCCGGCGAGCCAGTCGGAGCCGCCCGAGCTCAGGAGCTGGATACGGTCGGTGCCGATGCGCTTCAGCAGCGGCTCGACCGGCGCCTTCTGGTTGTGGAAGCGCCAGACCTGGGCGGCGGCGGGGTGGGTGTGCATGGCGAAGGCCAGCGCGGTCGAGCTGCAGTAGCGGGCGAGGGTGCGCAACATCTCGGCCAGCTCGGTGCGCGACAGGCCGGCGCCGCCGAACTCTGCCGGGACGGCGAGGGCGGAAAAGCCCTGCTCGCGCAGCAGCTTGATATTTGCCCCGACGTAGCTGTTGTTTGCGTCGCAGGCGCGACCTTCGGTGGCGATGCGCGGGCCGATCTCGGCGAGCTGGGTGCGCCAGTCGGGCTTGGCGGGCTTGCGCAGGGGTTGGACTGACATCGTTCGCTCCTTCACTTTGTGGTGGAGCGCTGTATGTTGCGCGGACGAAATTCGCACAATGACCGCAACACCGCCTTCCTTTGCCAAGACGCCGCCCACCGACGTGCTGGCCGACATGCTCCGCGCGGTCCGGCTGACCGGCGCGTGCTTCCTGAAGGCGAGCTTCACCGAGCCGTTCGGTGTGCTGTCGCCGCAGCGCTACGACGCCACGGTTCCAATGGCGCATCTGCGGCACGTCAGCGTCTTCCATCTGATCACGTCCAACGGTTGCACGATCGAGACGGCGGGCGGCCATCGCCAGGAGCTGCGGCCGGGCGACATCGCGCTGCTGCCGTTTGTGGCGGAGCACAAATTGTGGCGTGGCGATTCGCCGGAGCTTGTGCCGGCCTCGCAGATCGTCACGCGCAATCCGAAGGAAGGTGTCTGGTCGTTCAGCCATGGCGGTGGCGGCGCCGAGACCCAGATGATCTGCGGCTTCATCGAGTCGGCCGAGCTGATGGCCTCGCCGATGTTCCGCTCGCTGCCGGAGCTCGTCATCGAGCGGGCAGGCGAGAACACGGTGGACTACGGCATCGCTTCCACGATCGCCGGATTGATCGCCAAGGTGGAATCCCTCGACCGCGGCGCCGAGGTCGTGCTTGGGCGCATGATGGAGGCGTTGTTCGTCGAGATCCTGCGCCGGCATGTCGAGCGACTGCCGCCGGGGACCAAGGGCGTTCTTGGTGCGCTGAACGATCCGGTCGTCGGCCGGGCGTTGCAGCTCCTGCACGCTGAGCCCGCCAAGCGCTGGACGGCGGATACGCTGGCCCGCGAGGCCGGCTCGTCGCGGACCGTGCTCGGCGAGCGCTTCAACGCGTTGCTCGGCAAGCCGCCGATCGAGTATCTCACGAGCTGGCGCATCCAGCTCGCAGCGGATCGGCTGCGCAACAGCTCGGACAGCATTTCGCGCATCGCCGCCGACTATGGCTACGAGTCGGAGCCGGCGTTCAATCGCGCGTTCAAGCGCGTGACAGGCATGACTCCTGGTCGTTGGCGCGACGGCGGCGGCGACAGCCCACCGAACATGCCGCTCTACTTCAAGGAGCCGCTGGGGCCTCCGCCGAGCGCCTGACCGGCGCTCAGTTCTGCGGAATGAACTCGATCATCAGTCCGCCGGTCTGCTCCGGCGCGACCAGCACACGGTCACCTTCGGCCACGGCGAACGGCACGTTGTTGGCGCGCAGCAGCGCCTGCAGCGGCCGGGCTCGTTCGACGGCGACGGCGGCACCGACGACCGCCGGCAGGTCGCCCGGTGCCATGATCTCGAGCGCCTTGTACTCGAGCTGGTAGGCGAGCGGCGACCAGATCAGCAGCTCGACCGAGCCCGCCTTCACCATCATGCAGCCGTCGAAGATCTCCTCGGTCGAAGCGCTCCAGCCGGCCTTCAGCGCCTTGGCGACTTCCTTCGGATTGTCGGCGACGGCGTGGATGGCCATCATGCCGAGCGCGCCGTTGGGATGGACGATCCATTCCGGCTCCATAAAGGCGTCCGGCGTCTCGTGCTTTACGGCGAACCATGGCAGCGGCTCCTCGACGGCCTCGCCGACCACGACGCCGGCATCGACCTCGAACCCGTCCTCGGTCTCCCAGGCATGCGTGCGCTCCTCGCCCTCGAGTTCGGGCACGTTCAGCGCCAATGAAATCACGGCCGGATCGCCCGGCAGCAGCTCGATGTAGTTGGGAATATCGTCCCGGTCGGGCTGGAAGCAAATACAGCGCGGCTCGACTCCCTCCGGCGTCAGGTTGAAGCCGAGCTGCCCCAGCTTCGAGGCGGCGGCGTCAGGGTCGGAGACGGTTACCGAGAGGTGATCGATGTCGCGTGCTGAAATCTTCATGCCCGCTCATACAGTCTTAACCGGGAGGCGCTCAAGTGCGATGGTTCACCGTCTCGAACCATCGGAGGAACGAATGTCCAAGATGACGCTCTACGGTATCTGGTTGAGTGGTCCGACTTACAAGGCGGGCCTGGCGATGTCGCTGATGGGCCAGTCCTTCGCCTACAAGCACGTCGACCTGCGGTCCGGTGCTCACAAGCAGGCGGACTATCTGGCGATCAACCGCTTCGGGCAGGTGCCGGCGCTGGTCGACGGCGACCTCAAGCTCTGCCAGTCCGGGTCGATCCTGCTCTATCTCGCGGACAAGTTCGGCAAGATGGGCGGCAAAACGGCCGAGGAGAAGGCGCGGGTGCGTGAGTGGCTGTTCTGGGAGTTCGACCGGCTGGCCTCCAACATCTACCGTCCACGCGCCATCAAGCGTGGCTTCATGAAGGCCGACGACAACGTCGTAGCCCTCTACGTCGGTCTCGCGAACGACGCGCTGAAGGTGCTCGACGCCGCGCTCGCCAAATCGACCTTCCTGGTTGGCAACGATGTGACCGTGGCCGACGTCGCGGTCTACGGCGACGTCGCCTACACGGAGGAAGCGGCCATCGACCTGTCACCCTATCCGAATGTGAAGGCCTGGATGGGCAGGATCGAGAAGCTTCCCGGCTTCAAGAAGTACGAGGATGTCCTGCCCAAGCAGGACGCCGCCTGAGGCACGAACGGGTCAGGCGGCCGCCAGCGTCTTCTTCATGCTGATGACCGCCTGATCCATCATGCTGCCGATCGCCGGCGCGAGCTCGTTCGGCAGGAGATCGATGGTCCATACGATGCGGCTGCCGTCGCCCTCGGGGAAGATCTGGACGGCCGCGTTGTAGTGGCTCGCCTGGCCGTCGACGACCGAGTAGACCAGCCGGCAGGCCTCGTCGTCGAGTGTTACCAGGCGCTCACGCGCGACCATGCCGTTGAAGAAGGTGAGCACGCGGTCGCCCTTGTCCATCTTCAGGGCGGTCAGGAAGCCCGGCGCCACCTTGGTGTGGACGGCGCCGAAGTCGCGCATCGCCTGCCAGGCCGCTGCCGAGCCGGCGGTGACGGGGAACTCTCTTTTCAGCGTTGCCATGTTCGTCACTCCTCTGGGGGAATGACGGCAAGATGGGGTGGGCGTTGCATCGGGTCTGGCGGTTTTCGGACGCCGTCGTCAGGCCTCTTCCATCATCTGTTTCCAGCTCTCCTCGACGTCGGCGCGGGCGAGGTCGCGGGTGATGAAGACGAGCCGCGAGCGGCGATCGCCCTCCGGCCAGCGGGCCAGCAGGGTCGGGGGATGGAAGGTGCGGTGCACCCCGTGGATGACCAGCGGCTGGCTTTCGCCCGTGACGTTCAGCACGCCCTTCACGCGCAGCAGCCGGTCGCCCCACGACGCCCGCACTGCCATGAGCCAGCGATTGAACAGATCCCAGTCGAGCGGCTCCTCGAAGGTGAGGCAGAACGACCCGATATGGGCGTCGTGGCGCGAGCGGTCATGATGATGATCATGATGTGCGTGCCCATGGCCATGGTTGTGCGCCTCGGCGTTCAGCCAGGCTTGCACCTTGTCGCTCTTGCCCGAGGGGTCGAATGGACCGGAGTCGAAGAGCAGCGCTGGGTCGATGTCGCCCTGGACGATCTCGTAAAGCCCGGCGCCCGGATTGAGGTCCTCCAGTCGGGCGCGCAGGCGGGCGCTGGTGTCGATGTCGGCGAGGTCGGTCTTGCTGATCAGCAGCCGGTCGGCGACGGCCGCCTGCTTCACGGCC
>SCVT01000301.1 GCA_004296815.1 Reyranella sp.
GCTCTTCCGATCTGGTGGGGGCGGCGAAGGTGGCCGTCGCCACGGCATTGCCGAACACGTCGTGCGCCCAGGTGAGCGTGGCCGCCTTGGGTGTCACCTCGATCGCGCTCGACAGCAGCCTGAGCTCGCGGCTCTCGCGCGGCCGCAGCATCAGCCGGTGCGGCCCCAGCACCACGGGCTCGCGGTAGAGGTAGGTCGTGCGGTGGTGGATCCTGAGGGTCGGCACGTGTGCGGGCCGATGCGTCAGGGATGCGGCGCCGCGTCGACCGCCAGCAGGGCGCCCAGCTCCTCGGGATCCACCTCGACGATCTGGCGGGTCTGCCGGGGCGCGGGATCGGACGGGAGGTGGAGCATCGTGGCGGTCCGGCGATAGGCCCCGAAGGTCAGGCCGTCGATCGATTGTTCCTCGGTCACGAGCTGGTAGGTGCCGGCGGGCTGCTCGCCGTCGAGCGCGGAGAGCGCGAACGGCCGCGTGAACGTCACCGAGGCGAGCGTGGTTCGTGTCGACATGTTTTCCTTCTCGTCGGTCGGCGGCACCGGGGCGGGCCCGTACTCGGGCGACGACTGGGGGAGAGATGGTGCCGCGCCGCCGCGATTGTAAGGACGCGCGGCCCCTATGTCCCGCCGTTGCGCTTGTATTCGCAACGCCGCCGCGCCATCTCCGGTAGGCAGCACCATTTTGTCGATCTCCTTCCGGATCGTGCCGCTCCCCGTCGATGGCCAGGAGCCACGCCCATGCCCACGCCCATACTCGTGTCACGCCCCCCGCAAGCTGGCGGTCCGGCCGGCGCCCTGGCCTGGCGGAAGTACGAGGTGGAGCTGCTGTCGGGCCGGGCGGTGACCCTGCTCTTCTCCCTGGCCGATCCGGTCAATCCGACCGTCGCGGAGATCATGCAACGCCACGCCGCCGCGAACCTCGGCCTGCTCGCGGTGCTCGACGATCCCGACTCGCTCGAGGAAGCCGTGCTGTGGCTTCATCAGGCGACGACGCTCACGCTGGTGTCCCAGAATGGCGACACGATCTTCGGCGACGAGGTCAGGGAGCTGCTGCCGGGCTATTTTGCGGGTTTCTTCCGCGAGATCGGCCATCTCGCGCCCGGCCTGGCCGGTGTCAGGCTCGTGGCGCTCGGCGCGGGCAACACGATCCTGCACTAGAGCGCGATATCGCTGGCTTTTGCCGGTCCGCATCCCCATGTAGAGACCATGCGCCCTCACGTCGGGCGCCCGCATTACCTTACAATTCAGAACGCCTACCGGGAGCGCGCCATGGCCGCCAAGGAAGTCCGCTTCGGCGGCGACGCGCGCACGCGCATGCTGCGCGGGGTCGACATGCTGGCCGACTCGGTCAAGGTGACGCTGGGACCGAAGGGCCGCAACGTCGTGCTGGGCAAGTCGTACGGCGCGCCGCGCATCACCAAGGACGGCGTCACCGTCGCCAAGGAGATCGAGCTCTCCGACCGCTTCGAGAACATGGGCGCCCAGCTCGTGCGCGAGGCCGCGACCCGCACCGCCGACACCGCCGGCGACGGCACCACCACCGCCACCGTGCTGGCCCAGGCGATCGCCCGCGAAGGCGCCCGCTCCGTGGCCGCCGGCATGAACCCGATGGACCTCAAGCGCGGCATCGACCTCGCCGTCGGCTGGGTCACCGAGGAGCTCGCCGCCCGCGCCACAAAGGTCTCGACGCCGGAGGAGATCGCCCAGGTCGGCACCGTCTCGGCCAACGGCGACAAGGCGATCGGCGACATGATCGCCCGCGCCATGAAGAAGGTCGGCAACGCCGGCGTCATCACCGTCGAGGAGGCGACCACGCTCGAGACCGAGCTGGAGATCGTCGACGGCATGCAGTTCGACCGCGGCTGGCTCTCGGCCTATTTCGTGACCAACGCCCAGCGCATGATCTGCGAGCTGGAGAACCCCTACATCCTCCTCTGCGACCGCAAGCTCTCGGGCCTCTCCGCCATCCTGCCCGTGCTCGAGCTGGTGGCGCAGTCCGGCCGCGCCCTGCTGGTGATCGCCGAGGATCTCGACGGCGAGGTCCTGGCCACGCTCGTGGTCAACCGCCTGCGCGGCGGGCTGAAGGTCGCCGCCGTCAAGGCGCCGGGCTTCGGCGACCGCCGCAAGGAGATGCTGCAGGACATCGCGATCCTGACCGGCACCGAGGTCGTGAGCGAGGAGCTCGGCACCAAGCTCGAGGCCGTGACGCTCGCCATGCTGGGCAGCGCCCGCAGGGTCATGATCGGCAAGGACGACACCACCATCGTGGGCGGCGCCGGCAGCAAGAAGGACATCGAGGCCCGCGTCGCGCGGCTGCGCGCCGAGGTCGAGCGCACCGACTCCGACTACGACCGCGAGAAGCTGCAGGAGCGCATCGCTCGCCTCGCCGGCGGCGTCGCCATCATCAAGGTGGGCGGCGGCTCCGAGATCGCCGTCAAGGAGCGCAAGGACCGCGTCGAGGACGCCATGCACGCCACGCGTGCCGCGGTCGAGGAAGGCGTGGTCGCCGGCGGCGGCGCCGCACTCCTCCACGCCACCCGCGTGCTGGCCGGCCGCCGCACCGCCAATGCCGATCAGCAGGCCGGCCTCGACATCGTGCGCCGCGCGCTGCAGGCGCCGCTGCGCCAGATCGCGGCCAATGCCGGCTTCGACGGCGCCGTGGTCGCCGGCCGCCTGCTCGAGCAGAAGGACGTGAAGCAGGGCTTCGACGCCCAGCGCGGTCTCTACGTCGACATGGTCGAGGCGGGCCTCGTCGATCCCGTGAAGGTCGTGCGCGCCGCGTTGCAGGGCGCCGCCTCCGTCGGCGGCCTGCTCGTCACCACCGAGGCGATGGTCGCGGTGCGCGTCGAGGGCGAGGCCCCCGCCGACGAGCTCGCGGCCGCTTGACCTACGAAATGACAGTCCGTCCCGACTATTCGCTGAGCCACGCCCGCTACACGCCGTTCCTCTTCACCGCGGTCGGCACCGAGAAGGCCGGCCCGGAGAACGGCGGCAAGGGCGGCGAGGAGATCACCGTCCTCACCGCGCTCTCGCGCATGGGCGTCGACCCGTGGCGCGAGGCCGCACGCCTGGCCGAGCTGCCGCGCGAGGAGGCGGCCGAGGCGCTGGCCGCCAGCTTCCTCAACCTGCCCGACGCCCACTGGGCCGAGGGCGATGCCTCGGGCGCCGCCATGCGCCTCGTCGAGATGCTGCCCAAGCTGCGCCGCCGCGTCCCCGCCGCGATCGGGCCGTGGCTCTTCCTCACCTGGCGCTTCTGGATCGGGGTGGCGCTGGTCCTGGCGCTCATTGGCCTGCACACCTGGGGCGACCGGTTCGTCCTCGGCTGACCCCGGGGCTGAGCCCCGTCTCCCGCCCCGGCATCGGACCCGTCACCGATTTAGCCCTTGGTCGGGCCGCCCGCAGGCCCCATGTTCGAAGTGTCTCCAGACAGAAAGGGGCCCCGCATGACCCTGCGCCCCGAATATTCCCTCGGCCACTCGGCCTACAACGACTTCCTCTACGCCCATGTCGG
>SCVT01000302.1 GCA_004296815.1 Reyranella sp.
GCTACCAGGCGCTCGGTCTGCTGCACGGCAGCTACCAGGTGATCCCCGGCCGCTTCAAGGACTACATCTCGGTACCCAAGCCCAACGGCTACCGCTCGCTGCACACCGGCGTGATCGGGCCGCTCGGCCAGCGCATCGAGATCCAGATCCGCACCGAGGAGATGCAGGACCAGGCCGAGCGCGGCGTCGCGGCGCACTGGATCTACAAGGAAGGCGGGCCATCGACCGACGCGCCGCAATACGCCTGGCTGCGCAGCCTGATCGACATTCTCGACAAGGCGCCGAACGCCGAGGAATTCCTCGAGCACACCAAGCTCGAGATGTTCCAGGACCAGGTGTTCTGCTTCACGCCCAAGGGCAAGCTGATCGCGCTGCCGCGCGGCGCGACGCCGATCGACTTCGCCTATGCCGTCCATAGCCAGGTGGGCGACACCTGCGTCGGCGCCAAGATCAACGGCCGCATGCTGCCGCTCAGGACGCAGCTCTCCAACGGCGATCAGGTCGAGATAGTCGTCTCGAAGGCGCAGACGCCGTCGCCGACCTGGGAGCGCTTCGTCGTCACCGGGAAGGCCAAGGCCGCGATCCGCCGCTTCATCCGCGTCCGCCAGCGCGAGCAGTACATCCAGCTCGGCCGCTCGCTGCTCGACAAGGCCTTCCACGAGGAAGGCTACGAGGTCACCGACAAGGGCCTCGACGGCGTGAAGGCCAACTTCAAGCAGGCGAGCACGGACGATCTCATCGCGGCGGTGGGCGCCGGCCTGATCGGCGCCCGCGAAGTGCTGACCGCGGTCTATCCGGGTCTCAAGCAGCCGCGCAAGGCCGGTGGTGCCGACGTGGTGCCGATCTCGCGGGCCCGCGCCAAGGCCGGCAAGGCAGCCGACGGCGGCCGGGGCAAGAAGGAACAGCCGGGCCAGATCGCCATCCGCGGCCTGATCCCGGGCATGGCCGTGCACTTCGCCCGCTGCTGCCATCCGCTGCCGGGCGACCGCATCGTCGGCATCATCACCACGGGCAAGGGCGTGACGATCCACACGATCGACTGCGCCACGCTCGAGAGCTTCTCGGAGGCGCCGGAGCGCTGGATCGACGTTGGCTGGGACTCGGTCACGGAAGGCGAGGGCGGTGTCTACACCGGGCGCCTCAAGATCACCGTCGCCAACCAGCCGGGCAGCCTGTCGAGCCTGTCGACCGTGATCGCACGCCACGAGGGCAACATCTCGAACCTGCGCATCGTCAACCGGTCGATGGACTTCTTCGACATGGTGATCGACGTCGAGGTCTCGGACGTGAAGCACCTCGCCGATATCACGGCGGCGCTGCGCGCCACACCCGCCATCAACGCGGTCGAGCGCGCCCGCAACTGACCATCCAGTCCATCGAGGAAAGCACTGCGTATGTCTGCTGAGTCGAAGCTGCGTCTGGGCGTGAACGTCGATCACGTCGCCACGGTCCGCAATGCTCGCGGAACACCGACGCCCGATCCGGTGCGTGCCGCCCAGCTCGCCGCCCGGGCCGGCGCCGACGGCATCACGGCGCATCTGCGCGAGGACCGTCGTCACATCGTCGATGCCGACATCGAGCGGCTGATGGACGGTATCGACATCCCGCTCAACTTCGAGATGGCGGCGACCGAGGAGATGGTCGCGATCGCGCTCAAGCATCGGCCGCACGCCGCCTGCATCGTGCCGGAGAAGCGCGAGGAGCGGACGACCGAAGGCGGCCTCGACGCGGTCGGCCAGCACAATCACCTGAAGCCGATGGTGGCGCGTCTCGCCGACGCCGGCATCCGCGTCTCGCTCTTCATCGAGGCCGACCCGCGGCAGCTCGAAGCGGCGGTGTCGCTGGGCGCGCCGGTCGTCGAGCTGCATACCGGCCGCTACTGCGAGATCGAGGGCGCCGAGCGCCAGGCCGAGCTCGTGCGTATCCAGAAAGCGGCGGCGCTCTGCGCCAAGCTCGGCCTCGAGTGCCACGCCGGGCACGGCCTGAACTACGAGACCGTCGCTCCAATCGCCGCCATCCCGAACGTCCGCGAGCTCAACATCGGCCACTTCCTGATCGGCGAGTCGATCTTCGTCGGCCTCGAGCAGGCGATCCGCGAGATGCGACGCCTGATGGATGCGGCGCGGGGAGCCGCCGCGTGATCCTCGGGATCGGCAACGATCTCTGCGACATCAGGCGCATCGAGAAATCTCTCGAACGCTTCGGCGAGCGCTTCATCAACCGCGTCTTCACCGAGACCGAGCGCAAGCGCTCGGAGGGAAGGGCGACGAGGGCCGGGAGCTACGCCAAGCGGTTCGCCGCCAAGGAGGCCTGCTCCAAGGCCCTCGGCACCGGCTTTCGCCGCGGCGTCTTCATGCGCGACATGGGTGTCACCAATCTGCGGACGGGCAAGCCCACCATGACCCTGACCGGGGGCGCGCTGGCCCGCCTGGAGGAAATTACGCCGGCGGGCATGTCGCCGCAGATCGACCTCACGCTGACGGACGAATATCCGATGGCCCAGGCGATCGTGATTATTTCTGCAGTGCCGAAGACATGATGCAGTCCCGCATCATGATCGGACTGCCGGTCTCCCATCGCCCGTCCGGGGCGGGAGACACGGACTGCTGGCCCTGCTATAGCCGCGGCTCGTTAAACTGGTATGGCGATGACGGACGTGGCTGAGCGTCGGAAGCGGGGACAGGAGAAGACCGGCGGATGGGGCGAAACCATCCGGACCGTGGTCTATGCCGTACTGATTGCATTGGTCGTGCGGACCTTCGC
>SCVT01000031.1 GCA_004296815.1 Reyranella sp.
CCGAGGCGTTCAGCACCTGGCCGGTGTCCTCGGCCTGGTTGGCCATGCCCATCAGCGTCTTCATCGGCTCGCGCGAGGGCGTGTGGACCAGCGAGCTGCTCATGATCGGGCGGTTGCCCCACACCATCTTCGGCTCGACCTCGCCCGCGAGCGTGCGCATCAGTGTGCGGCCGGCGCGACGCGCGGTGTCGGCCATGTCGATGTGCGGGTAGGTGCGATAGCCGGTGACGATGGTGGCGCCGTTGATCATGGCGTCGGTCATCTGGGTGTGGAAATCGAGCGCGACAGCGATCGGCACGTCGGGCGCGACCTTGCGCAGGCGGTTCAGCAGCTCGCCTTCGCCGTCATCGTGGTGTTCGGCGACCATGGCGCCGTGCAGCGCCAGCAGGACGGCATCGCAGCCCTTCTTCACCGCGTCGACGATGGCGCCGGTCATCTGCTCGTAGGCCGCCTTGGTGACGAGGCCCGACGGATGGGCCGAGGCGGCCATTGGCACTGTGAACTCGGCGCCGGCCTTGCGGGCCACCTCGATGAAGCCGCCCAGGGAGGTGTTGGTGCCTTCGGATTCCTTGATCGCGGCCGGGCCGCTCAGCGTGCCGAGATCGCCGCCGCGGGCGAAGGACTCTATGGGGGTGGCCAGCGGCGAGAACGTATTGGTCTCGTGCATCATCATCGCGACTACAAACTTCTTGGCCAACAACCCCTCCATCCAGACTTAACTATTTGAAACACCCTACAAAAACGCAGGTCGAGTGCGTCTGGCGAAGCGATGCAAATAGTGCAAACCAGCCTCGCGAGATTATTGTGCGTTGCAGAAAAGCCACACCGGAAAGCTGAGACGAACGAACGCTAAATCTGTGAATTCAGGGCTCTTTTTCGCTCTTGCATTCTCTTCGCAGGTGCACCATTCTTTGTGGGCAGCAAACGTCACCTCGGTGACCTCTTTGTTTGCTGTATGCCCGTCTTGGGCGTTTCCTCCCTAAACTCGGGCCGTGCTTGTCACGGCCCCTTTTTTTGGCCGAACGCCCACTGCCCGGACTATTCGGCCGCCAGGGGCCGCGGCTGAAGGGTTTCCCGGGCCTGATAGCCCATTTCCTCGAGGAAGCCGGTGATCAGCCGGGTGAACACGCCGGCAGTCGGCAGCTTCTCGTGCCGGGCCTCGTCCATGTAGAGGGCGCGGTTGATCTCGACCTGCAGGGCATGGCGCGCCAGAGCCGGCCGGCCGTAGCGCTGGGTGGTGAAACCGCCGGCATAGGGCTGATTGCGCAGGACCCTGAGGCCCCTCGAGCGGAACCAGCGCTCGGCCGCGGCCACTAGGCCCGCGTCGCAGGATTCGCCATGATTGTCGCCCAGGACGATGTCGACCCGGCCCTCGCGATCGCGCGACCCCAGGTTCGAGGCCGAGGACGGCATGGAATGGGCGTCGATCAGCAGGGCGCCGCCGAAGCTGCTGTAGGTGTGCTCGACCAACAGCGACAGCGTCTGATGGTAGGGCCGCCAGCAGGTTTCCAGCCGTTGCTCGATCGTCTCCGAGGGCACGCGGCCGCGATAGATGGCCTCGCCGCTGGCCGCGACGCGCGGGATCATGCCGAGACCGGCTGCAACCCTCGTCGTGCGGTGGTTCAGCGGCCGCGGCAGGGGACCTTCGAACATGCCGGGATCGAGCTCGTAGGGCTCGCGGTTGGCGTCGACATAGGAGCGCGGAAAGCGCGCCGCCAGAAAGGGCATGCCGAGCGAGGGTGCGGCGGCGAACAGCTCGTCGACGAAGGCATCCTCGGCCCGGCGCAGCGCCGTCAGCGGGACGGCCGCTTGGTCGAGGAACTCCCCCGGGTAGACCGAGCCGCTGTGCGGCGAGGCCACGACCACCGGCACGGTCTGCCGCGTCGGCATTCTGCAATCCAGGGCGTCGTGGTCGGGGAGCGCCGGCAGAAAATCCATCCCAAGGTCATAGCCGGTGGGGCGGGGCGCGTCACGCCTCGCACACTTGCCAATTCCCGGGCCGCGATGTAGACGACCGGGCTTCTTCCTGCCGGCTTCCGGCAGGCCGATGGCGATGGGCGCGTAGCTCAGCGGTAGAGCACTGTCTTGACATGGCAGTGGCCACAGGTTCGATCCCTGTCGCGCCCACCATCGCTTCACCACCCTTGATCGGAAACGAGCGGCGTCGGACTTTAGGGGATCACTGGAGTTCCGATGTCCGATTTCTTCTCGCTCTATTCCCACGACTTCGTGCGCGTTGCGTGCTGCGTTCCACGCACCCGGGTCGCCGACACCGCCTACAATCTCGCCGAGACCCTGAAGCTCGCCGCCGCCGGCGACAAGGCGCGTGCCGCCGTCATGGTCTTTCCGGAACTCGGGCTTTCCTCTTATTCGATCGACGACCTCCTGCTGCAGGACGCGCTGCTCGACCAGGTCGAGGAGTCGATCGCGGCGATCGTGGCGGCGAGCCGCAAGCTCTTCCCGGTCCTGATCGTCGGCGCGCCGCTGCGGGTGGCGAACCGGCTCTACAACACCGCCGTCGTGATCCATCGCGGCAGGATCCTGGGCGTCGTGCCCAAGGTCTACCTGCCGAACTATCGCGAGTTCTACGAGAAGCGCCACTTCATCTCCGGCGCAAACACGATCTGCTCCTCGACCGAGCTGGCGGGCGAGACCGTGCCGTTCGGCACCGACCTGCTGTTCAAGGCGAGCGGCGTTGACGTCACCTTCCATGTCGAGATCTGCGAGGATGTGTGGGTGCCGATCCCGCCATCGAGCCATGCCGCGCTCGCGGGTGCGGAGCTGCTGATCAACCTCTCCGCCAGCAACATCACCATCGGCAAGGCCGAGGCGCGTCGGCTGCTGTGCGGCAGCCAGTCGATGCGTGCGGTCGCAGCCTACGCCTATTCGGCCGCGGGACCGGGCGAGTCGACGACCGATCTTGCCTGGGACGGCCACGCTGCCGTCTATGAGCTGGGCGACCAGCTCGTCGAGACGACGCGCTTCGAGAAGGACTCGACGCTGGTCCATGCCGACGTCGATCTTGGCCGCATCCGCCAGGAGCGGCTGCGCTACAACGGCTTCGCCGATTGCGCCGAGCAGGAGTCCGCACGCGTGGCGCGTTTCCGCACCGTCGGCTTCCCGTTCGATCGGCCCAAGAACCGCGTCGCCCTCGACCGCGCCGTCGAGCGCTTCCCCTACGTGCCTTCGGATCCGGCGAAGCTGCGCGACAATTGCTACGAGGCCTACAACATCCAGGTCCAGGGCCTCGCCCAGCGCCTGCTGTCGAGCCGCACGGAGAACGCGATCATCGGCGTGTCCGGCGGCCTCGATTCGACGCACGCGCTGATCGTGACCTGCCGGGCGATGGATCGCCTCGGCATCAGCCGCAAGAACATCTTCGCCTACACGATGCCGGGCTTCGGCACGTCGGACAAAACCCACAAGAACGCCTGGCGGCTGATGAAGGCGCTGGGCGTCACGGCGGCCGAGATCGACATCAAGCCGGCGGCGACGCAGATGTTGGCCGACATCGGCCATCCGTTCGGCAAGGGCAAGAAGGTCTACGACGTCACCTTCGAGAACGTGCAGGCGGGCCTGCGCACCGACTACCTGTTCCGGCTCGCCAACCAGAACCGCGGCATGGTCGTCGGCACCGGCGACCTCTCGGAACTCGGGCTCGGCTGGTGCACCTACGGCGTGGGCGATCACATGTCCCACTACAATCCCAACGGCTCGGTCTCCAAGACGCTGATCCAGCACCTGATCCGCTTCGTCGCCGCCTCGGGCGACGTGAGCAAGGAGACGGCCGCGATCCTGCACGACATCCTGAACACCGAGATCTCGCCCGAGCTGATTCCGGCGGGGGCGGGCGGTGCCATCCAGTCGACCGAGCAGTCGGTCGGTCCCTATGCGCTGCAGGACTTCAATCTCTTCTATCTGACGCGACTCGGCTACCGGCCCTCGAAGATCGCCTTCCTCGCCTGGCACGCCTGGCACGACACGGAGAAGGGCGCATGGCCCGCGAACCTGCCCGACGGCGGCCATCGCGCCTACACGCTCGCCGAGATCAAGCACTGGCTGTCGCTCTTCCTCCGCCGCTTCTTCACCAACCAGTTCAAGCGCTCGGCGGTGCCCAACGGTCCGAAGATTTCGTCGGGCGGCTCGCTGTCGCCGCGCGGCGACTGGCGCGCGCCGTCGGACGGCAGTCCCGACGTGTGGCTTGCCGAGTTGAAAGCGATTCCCGAAACGAAGGGAAAAGTGTAGGCCAGAGGCCGAAGGAAAGCGCGTAGGGAGGGTTCGATGCCGCTCGAGATCAAGAAGACCGTCCAGCAGATGGTCGACGAGGCCAACAGCCAGATCGAGACCCTGCCGCTCGCCGAGGCGATGAAGCTGCACGGTCAGCCCGGCGTCACCTTCATCGACATCCGCGACCCGCGCGAACTGTGGCGCGACGGCACGATCCCCGGCGCGATCAACGTGACGCGCGGCATGCTCGAGATGTGGATCGATCCGAAGAGCCCCTACGCCAAGGACTACTTCCAGAGCGGCAACAAGTTCGTCTTTTTCTGCGCCGGCGCCTGGCGTTCCGCCCTGTCGACCAAGACCGCGCAGGACATGGGCCTGACGCCCGTTGCGCATTTCGAGGGCGGCTTCGGCGCCTGGAAGAAGGCGGGCGGCCCGGTCCAGAAGGTGGAGCCGAAGTAGGCCGGCGGCGATGAGCCCCGACCAGCCCATCGTTCCCCAGCCGGCGATCGCCGATATCCCGGACTTCATCTCGATTCCCGAGTACGTGGCGCGCCATGCGCGCGCCCATCCCGACAAGCCGGCGGTGAAGTGCGACGGCGTCACCCGCAGCTGGGCCGAGTTCGACAAGCGCATCAACCGGATCGCGCGGCGGCTCGCGGAAATGAAGCTCGGCCGGGG
>SCVT01000303.1 GCA_004296815.1 Reyranella sp.
TGTTCCGCCGCGCCGGACCCGTAGCTCAGCTGGATAGAGCGCTGCCCTCCGAAGGCAGAGGTCGTGAGTTCGAATCTCGCCGGGTCCGCCAACGAATTCAAATACTTAAGGACTGCGCGGGTTTTGCCTGTCTCTCGTTGGGGAGGCGCCGCAGGTTTAGCATAGCGCCACCAGCGCACGCTGCAGATGCTCACCTTCCCAAGAGTCAGGATCGCGCGACACCTGTTCCAGTACTTCGATGAACCGGGCAATGCGCTGGGTGACGTTCCGGCGAGCAGTTGCGAGGGCGATGGGGCTCAAGCTCATGCCAATTGTCCTCCACCAACCTGAAACAGCATTGGGTTTGCTCCCGTGTGCGGTCGGCGGTGCCCAAAAACACCGTGGCAACGCTAGCGGACTATCGGGCCTCTCGCTCCCGTCTCGACCGGGGGCGCTCGAGAGGACCCGCTCACCGCCGGGAGCTTAACCGCGTGACTAGCCGGCGCAGCTTGTGTCGGCGGCGGTCAATACCTTGTCTTGCGCAGTCAATGCGGAAAGCACCCCTGAGGCCCAAGTTGGCGGTGCGGGCTGAGGTCCGCAAAGGGCTATTTCGCCCCGGATGGGAGCAAGAGAAATGTCTACGATATGTAAGGTCATCACGAGTTTGGTCCTCGTCGCCCAGCTCGCGGCGTGCGCCGGCAGAGACGCGGCGATTGCGCAGCCGGTCGCCATGCCAGCCGATCAGCAGTTGAACTGCGAGGCGCTCTACGCCGAGATCGTCGGCAACAACGCCAAGGTCGCTTCGCTGCAGTCGGAAGAGAGCAGCAAGCGTGGGCAAAACATCGCGATGGGCGTCGTCGGCGCCGTCCTGTTCTGGCCGGCACTGTTCGCGATGGACTTCAAGGATGCGGCCGGCACCGACCGTAAGGCAGTCGAAGCGCGCCTCGCCTACCTCAACTCGCTGTACGGGGCCAAGTCCTGCGCCAGCACAACGGGTCCTATCCCGGCCGCGCCAAGCGTGGCGCCTACCACAGCCCCGGAACTGAAGCCTGCCGCCCTCTAAGGTGCAGTGATCACCGACCGGCCCGCCATCGCAAGGGGGCCTTAGAACTCGCGAAAAGTGTGGGCTTCAGCGCGTGCGCAAGGCGAATGGGTAGACCTACTTACCCCCCAATGCGCCCTATGTAGCAACGGCCCAGCCCCCAACCGGCTGGCCCTTTATCTTACAGTCGTGACACGCGGTCGCGACGCTGGTCGCACTGTGTCACAGTCACCATTGACAGAGCGGTCACAGGAGCAGCTTCATGGCCCTGTGACCGGCACTTGAGCTACAGAGATGCGTTCAGAACGACCCCTGAAGGCAGAGGTCGTGAGTTCGAAGCCCGCCGGGTCCGCCATTTGATCAGCCTCTCTCCCGCTTTGTGATCGAAGACAAGCGTCCCCCGCCGGCGGGCCGTGGCAGCCTGCACGCGCTGATGCGGCGCAAGTCGACCGTCGCCTTCCTGATGACGCTGCCGCTGATCACGCTCATCACCGTGCTCGTGGCCTATCCCGCAGGCTTCGCGGTCTATCTCGCGATGCTCGACAGGACCACGACCCGGTTCATCGGGCTCGACAACTTCGCCCGCTTAGGGAGCAGCGAGAGGTTCTGGACGCTCGTCGTCCAGACCTGCCTCTACGCTCTCATCGCGGTGGCGCTCAGCGCGGTCATCGGCTTCGTCGTCGCCCATCTCGTGAACAACATCCCGGCGCGACGCCAGCGCACGTGGCGCGGCCTGCTGCTGCTGCCGTGGGTGATCCCGCTCGCCATGAGCGTGCCGACCTGGCGGCTGCTGTTCGATCCCTCGTTCAGCCCCATCAACTGGGTCCTCGAGTATCTGGGCATCGGCCGCATCAACTGGTTCGTCGACGCCGGCTGGGCGCGGTTCGCCGTCATCCTGGTGACGGTGTGGTCGTCCGCGCCGTTCTTCCTGGTCATGTATCTCGCGGCGTTGAAATCCGTGCCCGAGGAACTCTACGAGGCCGCCTCGATCGACGGCGCCACCTGGTGGCAGCGCACGCGCTACATCACGCTCCCGATGATGCGCAACGTCATCGCCGTCACCGCGCTCTACTCGCTGATCGTCATCTTCACCGGCTTCACGATCGTGAACGTGCTGACCTATGGCGGCCCGCTCGGGGCGACCCAGGTGCTGGGCACGGCGGCGTTCGGCATCGGCATCCTGGGCGGCAACCTCCCGCGCGGTGCCGCCGTAGCGCTCAGCATGGTGCCGATCCTGGCGGTGGCCGCGATCTTCCTGCTGCGCGGCATCGCCCGGCGGGGCAACGAGGCCTGACGGCGGTCGGTCCTACTTCCTCTCGATGAGCTCGCAGCCGACGACCGCCGAGTCGGGACGGACGTGGCGATAGCAGATGTCGATCTTGTTGGCGTCGATGACGACGCCGTCGATCATGCCGTCCTCGTCGACCATGTAGACCCTTTTGCCGTCGGTCGAGAACGAACCGATGATGCGTTCCGTCTTCGTGGCCGACGAGATCGTTCCCCAGAACCGGCGGCCGTCCTGACCCTCGAACCGGAACGTGAAGGTCTGGTCGCTCAGCAGGAACTTGCCGGACTCCTTCACGCCTGCCGCGCCGCGCTGATGATGGTGGGCCGGGCCCTCGACGATGTTCTGGGCGTGGCCGACCCACGTCCCCTTGATGTCGACGACGGTCGACTGAGCCTGGACAGAGCCGACAAAGAGCATGCCTGCACCGATCGCCAGGCCAGACGCCACGAGAAGCTTGTTCAACGCATCCTCCACTTCGATGGTTCGATGAGCGATGTGATAGCCGCTTATCAGGACCCGGGCGTCAGCGTTGATGCGATGCACCCAGAAATGGTCAGGAGGCCGTCGGCCTCACTGATCGAGCTGGAGGTTGTTGTCCTTGATGATCTGTGCCCAGCGCGCCGTCTCCTGGGCGATGCGTTCCTGGAACTGCGCCATCGTGTTGGGGATGTAGATCAGGCCGTTGTCCGTCAGCATCTTCTTCACTTCGGGCGTGCCGGCGGCGGCGGTGTATTCCTTGTAGAGCCGGTCGACGATCGGCTGCGGCGTGCCCGCGGGCGCGATCACAGCGTACCAGGTCACCACCTCGTCATCGCCGAGCGACAGCTCCTTCAGCGTCGGCACGTCGGGAAGCTGCGGCACGCGCTGCAGGGTCGTCACCGCGAGCGCGCGCAGCTTGCCCGCCTGGATGTGCGGCAGAGCGAGCGGCAGCGTGTCGAACATCGCGTGGATGTCGCCCGCGAACATCGCCGGCAGCGATTCGTTGGTGCCCTTGAAGGGGACGTGCAGGAGATCCATGGCAGCACGCTTCTTCAGGAGCTCGAAGGTGAGGTGCGCCGGGCTGCCCGGCCCGACCGAGGCGTAGTTGAGGACGCCAGGCTTGGCCTTTGCCGCGTCGATCAGATCCTTCGCCGTCTTGATGGCTGAGTCGCCCGAGACCACCAGCACCAGCGGCGAAGCAGCGAACATCGTGATCGGGATCAGGTCGGCCTTCACGCTGTAGGGCATCTGCTTGTAGAGCGACGGGAAGATCGTGAGCGGCCCGAGATTGCCCATGCCGATCGTGTAGCCGTCGGGCCTGGCCTTGGCGACCTCGGTCACGCCGATGCGGCCGGCGGCGCCGGCCTTGAAATCGGTGATGATCGTCTTGCCCAGCGACTGGGAGACCTTGTCGTTGAACGAGCGCGCGATGATGTCGTTCAGGCCGCCCGCCGGCCAGGGCACCAGGAAGCGCACGGGCCGCGTCGGCCAGTCGGCCGCAGTCTGGGCGAAGGCAGAAGCAGGCGCTGCGGTGAGCAGCGCGGTAAGCAGTCGGCGGGTGATCTTCATGTGCAATCCCAAGCAATTGTCGGGCCGGACGCTAGCACGGACCGCACCGGGCGGAGAGAGGCCAGCGCCGGCCTAGCCTCCCGGCCGGGGCCTGATGTCGGCCGGCAGGCGCTCGAGGAACCGCAGGCTTGCCTCGATGCTGCGCAGCGGATCGGCCGAATCGTCCTGCTCGACGAAGAGGTGCCTCACCCCGCCCGCGAGGGCTGTGCGAACGATCCGCTCGATGTCGAGGCGTCCCGCACCCAGCTCGACCGTCGCGCCGCCCGCGCCCAGGTCCTTGAGATGCACCAGCACGATCCTGTCCCGGCCCTCCTCGAGGTATCGCACCGGATCGAGGCCGGCTTTCGCGACCCAGTAGACGTCGAGCTCCAGCTTCACGTCGCGTGGGTCGGTCTCCCCCATCATCAACCGGAAGGGCGTGCTGCCGTCGGGGAACGGCGCGAACTCGAAATCGTGATTGTGGTAGGCGAGCGTGACACCGCGGCCGCGGAGCGTCCGTCCGATCCCGTTCAGCGCCCCGCAGACCCGCTTCCAGTCGTCGGCGGTCCGACGCAGGTCGGCGTCGATCGATGGACACACGACGAAGCTCGCGCCGAGCGTGCGCGCGTCGGCCAGGACGGCGTCGAGATCGCCGCGCAGCTCGTCGTAGCCGGCATGCATCGACGGCGCGCCGAGCCGGTGGCGTTTCAGGACCTCCGCGATCTCCCGCACCGTCGAGCCCGCCGGGCCGGCAAGCTCGACCTCGCGATAGCCCATCTCCGCCACGCGGCGCAGCGTGCCGGCGAGGTCCGCGCCGAGAAGATCGCGCACGGTGTAGAGCTGCAGCCCGGGACGCCATGCCGGCAGCTGCGCGATCGCAGCTCGCGGCAGGGGAAGCCCTGCCAGCAGGGCGAGGAGCGATCTCCGGGGAAGGCGACTGCCGACAAATCCGTCGGCCGGCCGGGACAGGCGCCTCGACATGGAAGCCTCCGGTGGTCAAAGTCGGCAACCCGAAGTCTAGCTGGTGCGGAACTCAGACGCGATGAATCGCAGGCAACGCCATGC
Source organism: Reyranella sp. (assembly GCA_004296815.1). Classification (GTDB taxonomy): domain Bacteria; phylum Pseudomonadota; class Alphaproteobacteria; order Reyranellales; family Reyranellaceae; genus Reyranella. Next base: position 4,902 of record SCVT01000303.1, read on the forward strand.
CGGTGGCAAGCGCTCATCGCCGAACCCGATGTCGGGCCCGATGTCGGTACAGCAGACCTTCGCCGACGCCGTCCGGCATCACCAGGCCGGTCGGTTGGCCGAAGCCGAGCAGCGCTATCGCCAGGTCCTCGCGGTCGACCCGCGCCATGCCGACAGCCTGCATCTGCTGGGCGTGGCGACCTTTCAGGACGGACGCTTCGATCTCGCCATCGATCTGATCGGCCAGGCGCTCGCGATCCAGCCGGACTATCCCGAGGCGCTGTGCAATCTCGGCAACGCCCTGACGAGCCTGTCCCGGCTGGACGAAGCCGCCGCGAGCTACCGCAGGGCGCTCGACCTCACGCCGAACTACCTCGAAGCGCTGGTCAACCTGGGCAACGTTCTGGAAAGCCTTGGCAAGCCGGACGAGGCGATCGACTGCTACCGCAGGACGCTCGCCCTGCGACCAGACCTTCCCGAGGCGCACAACAATCTCGGTGTCGCGCTGTACGGCCAGGGCCGCGTCGACGAAGCCATTGCGAGCTACCAGCGCACGCTCGCGATCAGCCCGGACTTCGTCATGGCCCTCAACAACCTCGCGGCGGCGCAGCTTGCCCGAGGCGAGCCGGCGGAGGCCTTGAACGCCGTGAAGCGCTCGCTGCGGGTCCAGGAATCCGACGACGCCAAATCCCTCCTGGTCGCCTGCCTCAGCCGCGCACGCGACGTGACGGGCGATGGCGGGCTGCGGCCGCTCATGGTTCGCGCCTTGTCGGAGTCGTGGGGTCGGCCGGACGAGCTCTCGCGCGTCTCCATCGGCCTCGTGAGGCTCGACCCCGAGATCGCCGGATGCGTGAGGCGCGCCGTCGAGGCATGGCCGCAGCCGTTGCCTGGGCAGACCCTGTTCGGCGGCCGTGGGCTCGCCGCCGCGGCGGCCGATCCGCTGCTGATCGCCCTGCTCGACGCCGCACCGATCGGCGACGTCGACATGGAACGCTTCCTGACGTTGGCGCGGCGTGCGCTGCTCGAAGCTGCCGGCGATGCCACCGGATCCGTCGAGGGGATCGGCTTCCATGCCGCGCTCGCCCGGCAATGTTTCATCAACGAGTACGTGTTCGCCGTCGCGGCCGATGAGATTCGTGCCGCCGGCGCGTTGAGGGACTCGCAGATCGGAAGAGC
>SCVT01000304.1 GCA_004296815.1 Reyranella sp.
TGAATTGAAGCCGACTTTCAGCACCGCCGTGAACACCTGGCAGTGCGATGAGAACGACCATCTTAACGTGCAATTTTACACCGAGTTCGGCCATGAGGCGTCGGCGCATCTGCTCGCCGGTCTCGGCCTCGGCCCGCGCGCGCAACGGGCATCAGGCCTCGCTGTGACGGCCGCGGACGACCACGTCCGCTACCTCCGCGAGTTCCGCGTCGTCGATGCCGTCGAGGTCCACTCGGCCCCGGTCGAGGTCGGCGAACGTCATCTCGTGGCCTATCACGAAATCCGCAACCCGGCGGAAACCGCGATCGCCGCCACCGTCCGCCGTCGCATCGTGTGCGACCGGCCGTGGCCCGAGGCGTTCCGGGTCCGCGCCGAGGCGGCCAAGGTGGCGCTGCCGGAGGTCGCGAAGCCGCGCAGTGTCGGCGCGCTCGCCCTGCCCGATCTCACGCTCGCACAGGCGCCCGCCACCGGCTTGATCGAGATCGGCCGCACCGTGATCACGCCCGACGAATGCGACGAAAGGGCTGAGTTCCTGCCGCGCCATCAGTTCGGCCGCTACTCCGACGGTGCGCCGGTGCTGTGGAACCATCTCGGCTTCGATCGCTCCGCCATGCAGGAGCGCCAGGAAGGTTCGGTCGTGGTCGAGATGCTGAACCACTATCGCCAGCCGTTGCGCGCCGGCGACCTTGCCGTGGTGATGAGCGGCCTTGCCACCTTCACCAGCAAGGTGCTGGTCTTCACCCATTTCCTGTTCGAGGCCGAGACCGGCGCGCTCGCCGCCTGCGCCGAGGCCGTGGGCATGAAGTTCGACCAGAACGCCCGCAAGATCATGACATTCACGCAGGAAGACCAGGCGCGCCTCGCCGCCAGGAAGCTGCGGCTTTAGACGGCGAGGTTCACCGTCACGCTCTTGCGTTGGGTGAAGCTGTCGAGCATGCCTTCCAGCGAGAATTCGCGGCCGAGCCCGCTCTGCTTGAAGCCGCCATAGGACATGCCGGGCGACTGGCCGCCACCCTGGTTGACCTGGACCCAACCCGATTCGATGGCGTGGGCAGCGCGCAGTCCCTTGCCGATATCGTGCGTCCAGACATAGGCCGCGAGGCCGTAGTGGCTGTCGTTGGCCATGCGGATCGCCTCGGCCTCGTCGCTCCAGCGGATCGCCACCAGAACCGGCCCGAAGATTTCCTCGCGCGCCAGACGCCAGTCGTTGGACCGGTCGGCGAACACGGTCGGGAGAGTGAAGTAGCCCTCGGAGAGCGGGCCCGTCTTGGGCGGCAGGCCGCCGAACACCAGCTTGGCGTCGGACCTCTTCAGCCCCTCCTCCACGTACTTGCAGACCTTGGTGTACTGCTTGTTGTTGATGATGGTGCCGATATCGGAAGCCTCGTCGAGCGGGTCGCCGATCTTGAGCGCCGTGGTCTTCTTCTCGAGCTTCGCCAGGAACGAGTCGAAGATGTCCTCGTGCAGGAACAGGCGCGAGCCCGCGGTGCAGCTCTGGCTCTGGCGCGTGAAGCGCATGGCATTGATGATGCCGTCGACCGCCCAGTCCTCGTCGGCGTCGGGATAGACCAGCGAGGGGCTCTTGCCGCCGAGTTCGAGCGACACCGGCACGATACGCTCGGCCGCGGCCCGCATGATCACCTTGCCGACCTCGGTCGAGCCGGTGAAGGAGAGCTTGGCGATCTTCGGATGGTTGGCGAGCGGGCCGCCGCATTCCGCGCCGTAGCCGGTGATCACGTTCAGCACGCCCGGCGGCAGGAATTCCTGGCAGACATCGGCCATCATCAGCACGCCCAGCGGCGCGTCCTCCGCCGCTTTCAACACCATCACATTGCCGGCACAGAGTGCGGGTGCGATCTTCAGCGCCGCGAGCATGACCGGCGCGTTCCACGGGATGATGGCGCCCACGACGCCCAGCGGCTCGCGACGGGTGTAGGAGAGGACATGCTCTCCCAATGGTACGGTCTCGCCCTTCAGCTCGGAGCCGAGCCCGCCGAAATAGCGGAAGATGTCGGCGGTCATCCTGGCTTCGCCGCGCGCTTGCGTGCGAAGCGCATTGCCGGTCTCGAGCGCAATGGTGCGCGCCAACTCCTCGACGCGGGCCTCGATCGCTTCGGCGATCCTGAGCAGGAGCTTGCCGCGCTCGCGCGGCACCACATTCTTCCATGCTGGGAAGGCTCTTGCGGCGGCGCCCACTGCAGCCTCGACGTCGGCCGCTGCGGCGCGCGGCACGTCAGCCACAGTCGTGCGCTTGGCCGGATTTTCGACGGCGATGCCTGCACCCGAAGCGCTGCCGACCCATTTGCCGCCGATCAGCATGCCCTTGGGCTGGTAGGTACCGGCAACCGGCACGGCTTGTTTGCTCTGGGGGGCGGTCATCGACATGCGGGCACTCCGGTTACAAAACGGCCCGGAGTTTGGCCCGCATGTCGGGACGCGACAAGACTACGCGGCAGCGGCGAACTGCGGCACGAGCGCCTCTTCCGCAGCGAGCGTGCGGGCAACCGCATGCACCGTCGCGGCGATCCGCACGGCGGCCTGGATCTGCTCGGCCGAGAGCCCGGCCTCGCGGCAGACCTTCTCGTGCGCCTCCAGGCACATGCCGCAGCCGTTGATGGCCGAGACCACCAGCGACCAC
>SCVT01000305.1 GCA_004296815.1 Reyranella sp.
CTGGCCGAGGTGCAGAAGCGCGGGGTGCTCCATTGCGGCACCAACGGCGAGCTGCCGGGCTTCTCGTCGGTCGATCGCGAAGGCCGCTGGTCGGGCTTCGACGTCGATCTCTGCAAGGCCGTCGCCGCAGCCGTGCTGCGCGACGTGAACAAGGTGAAGTACATCCCGGCGACCGCGAACAACCGGTTCGACATGCTGCGGTCGGGCCAGATCGACGTGCTGGCGCGCAACACCACGATCACCCTTCGGCGCACCGCCGGCACCGGCGTGCGCTTTGCCGCTGTCACCTTCTTCGACGGCCAGGCCTTCGTCGTGCCGAAGCGGCTCAACATTTCGACCCTCGTGGCGCTCGACGGCAAGCGTGTGTGCATCACGCGCGGCACGACCTACGAGGAAAACACCGCCGAATGGTTCTCGCTGCGCAAGCTCGCGGTGACGCCGGTCCTGTTCGACACGACCCAGTCGACGATCGAGGCGTTCCTGTCGGGAGCCTGCGATGCCGTCACCCATCAATCGACCGGGCTCGCCACCGCCATCATCGCTACCGGCAAGGCCGCCGACTACCAGGTGCTGCCCACCCTGATCTCCAAGGAACCTCATGGGCCCTACGTGCGCTCGGGCGACGACGTGTGGCAGGACGTCGTGCGCTGGGCGCACAATGCGCGGCTCGAGGCGGAGGAGCTGGGAGTGACCTCCCTGAACGTCGAGCAGCGCGTCCGCAACACGACCGATCCGGAAACCCGGCGCCTCCTCGGCCTCGATCCGGGCAACGGCAAGGCGCTCGGCCTCGACGAGGAGTGGGCGATCCGCATCATCAAGCACGTCGGAAACTACGGCGAGAGCTACGAGAAGTACTTCGGCTCTGGCTCGCCGCTCCGGTTCGCGCGCGGCGCCAATGCGCTCTGGACGCACGGAGGGCTTCTCTATTCGCTGCCGATGCGGTGAACTGCGTCCCCACAAGGCGCTGAAGCGCATCGGGGATGGAGAGGAAACATGCAGGACCGTCACATCGGCGAGGTGCGCGTCACCCGCATCGAGGAGATTTCGGGGCCGGGCTTCCCGGCCAAGGACTTCTTCCCCGAGTTCGAGCCCGAGACCTTCAAGAGCCACGAGCACTGGATGGCGCCGGGCTACTACCAGCCCGAGAGCGGCCGGCTCATGCGGTCGATCCATTCCTGGCTGATCCGCACCGGCAAGCACACGATCCTGGTCGATGCCTGCTCGGGCAATCACAAGAACCGGCCCGGCATGCCGGGCTTCCACATGCTCGATACGAAGTACCTCGACAATCTGCGTGCGGCGGGTGTGCAGCCGGAGGAGGTCGACTTCGTCATGTGCACGCACCTGCACGTCGACCATGTCGGCTGGAACACCAGGCTCGAGAACGGCAAGTGGGTGCCGACCTTCCCGAACGCCAAGTACGTGATGTCGAAGGTCGATCACGACCACTGGGCCAAGGTGGCCAAGACATCCGGATCGCCCGAGTACGAGGTCAACACCTACAACGACTCGGTGCTGCCGATCGTCGAGGCGAAGATGGCGGAGTTCGTATCGGGCGGCGAGCACGCGATGTGCGGCTGCCTGAAGCTCAAGCCGGCGCCGGGCCACACGCCGGGACAGATCCGCATCGATCTCGACTCGAAGGGCAAGCGCGCGATGTTCCCCGGCGACGCGCTGCACAGTCCGCTGCAGGTGCCGGTGTGGAAATGGAACAGCCGCTTCTGCGACGACCGCGATCTCGCGCGCAAGACGCGCGGCGAGCTGCTGGCCGAATGCGCCGAGCAGGGCGCGCTCCTGATGCCGGCGCACTTCGCGCCGCCGCACGCGGCCTACGTGAAGGCGAGGGGCGACCGCTTCGAGCTCGACTGGGACCACGACAATGCGCGCGGGCGGGCTTGAACAGGCCCTATTGATTTCCTATATGTAGGAAATG
>SCVT01000306.1 GCA_004296815.1 Reyranella sp.
GGATGGGCGGGGATCAGCAGGCTCTCGTAGCCGCCCCAGGAGGCGCCCATGCCGAAGATGTCCATGCCGTCGAGCATCGCGGCCAGCGCGTTCTTGCTGTAGCCGTCGCGCAGCGTGAAGGAGAACAGACCCGAGGCACCCTTGAACTGCTTCTTCCAGTTCTCGTGGCCGGGACAGTCGGGCAGCGCGGGGTGCAGCACCTTGTCGACCTCGGGCCGCGTCTTCAGCCAGTTGGCGATGTGGATGCCGCTCTTCTCGTGGTGCTTCAGGCGCACGCTCATGGTGCGGAGCCCGCGCAGCGCCAGGTAGCAATCGTCGGGCGCGGCGTGGAAGCCGAAGGACTGGCACGCGGTCTTGCAGACCTCGAACAGCGGGCGCGTCGCGCAGGAGATGATGCCCATCATCGCATCCGAGTGGCCGACGATGTACTTGGTGCCGGCGTGGATGGAGATGTCGCAGCCGTGGTCGAACGGCTTGAAGTAGAGCGGGGTGGCCCAGGTGTTGTCGATCATCACCGTGGCGCCGCCCTTCTTGGCGACGGCGGCGATGGCGTCGACGTCCTGCACCTCGAAGGTCTGCGAGCCGGGCGCCTCGAGATAGACGACCTTGGTGTTGGGCCGCATCAGCTTGGCGAACGCGTCGGGACCGAGCATCGGATCGAAGTAGGTCGTCTCGACGCCGAAGTTCTTCAAGGTGGTGTTGGCGAAGCGGCGCGCCGGACCGTAGGCATTGTCGGTCAGCAGCATGTGATCGCCGGCCTTGAGGAAGCCCACGATCGCGCCGGTCACGGCGCCGAGCCCGGACTGCACGGCGATCGAGCGGTGCGCGCCTTCGATGGCGGCGACGGCGTCCTCGAGCGCCTTCTGCGTCGGCGTGCCGTTGCGTCCGTAGCCGAAGCCCTCGAACGGGATGCGGTTCTCGAACTTCTCCATCGTCGGGGAGAGGATCGTCGAGGCGTGATAGACGGGCGGATTGACGATGCCGAAGTTGTTGTCGGGATCGCGGCCGGCGACGGCCAAAACGGTGTCCGGGCGGGTATAAGTTTTCTTAGAGGTCATGATCCCGACTATGGCACACGGCTCAAGCCGGCGGCCAGCGATAGACCATCGGCCAGCGCACGCGCGGGTCCTGAAGGGTCTTCTCCTCTCGACGCACGATCTGGAAGCCCGCCTTGCGATACGTCTGCAGGGCCTTGGCATGATCGAGCGTGTTGGTGTTGAGCAGGATGCGCGGCCACCCAAGCGCGAAGGCGCGCTCGACGGCGCGGTCGAGCAGCCACGGGCCGATGCGCCGGCCGACATAGGCGAGGGTCAGTCCGAAGAAGACGAGTTCCTCATCGCCCAGCTCGAAGTAGCCGACCAGCTTGCCGTCGTGACGCGCCACATGCAGCTCGTGGCCGGGCCGGTTCAGCAGGTCGTGCAGCGTCTGGTCGGAGATGAGGCTGCGCTCGTACCACAGCCACGGCAGCCCGACATCGCGATAGAGCGTGCGGTAGAAGGCGGCGGTCGGCCGCGCTTCGTGCGTGATCGTGACGGCGATATCCGGCGGCTGACCGAGACGCGTCCAGTCGGACGGCGTCAGAACCAGATGGGTGACCGTGATGTCGAGCTTGCCGTCGGGGCGCGGGGCCGGCTGGTGCGCGAAGAGATCAGGCACCGGTGACGATCGGCGTGTCCTGGCGGCCGCCCCACTCGGTCCACGAGCCGTCGTAGACCGCGGCGTCGGGTGCGCCGGTGAGGTAGAGGCCTAAGGCGATCACGCAGGCCGTCACGCCCGAGCCGCAGCTCGCGGTGACCTTCTTGGTGGGATCGATGCCGGAGGCGGCGATGCGGGCAGCGAGCTTGTCGGCCGGCAGCATCGTTCCCGTCGCGGGATCGAGCAGGTCGTTGTAGGGCAGGTTGTAGGCGCCCGGCATGTGGCCGCCGCGTAGGCCGGCGCGCGGTTCCGGCGTCTCGCCGCGGAAGCGGCCAGCGGCGCGGGCATCGACGATCTGCTCGCGCTTGCTGTCGATCAGGCCGAACACGTCGTCGACCGAGCGCACCAGGCGGTTGTCGAGACGCGCCGTGAAGTGGCGGTCGCGCGGCGGCGTGGGATCGTCGGTGACGGGACGGCCCTCGGCCAGCCACTTCGGCAGGCCGCCGTCCAGCACGGCCACATCCTTGTGGCCCATCGCGCGGAACATCCACCAGACGCGGCAGGCGCCGGTCATCGGGGCGGCGTCATAGACCACGATCTTGGAGCCGTCGCCGAGGCCGAGCTTGCGCACGCGCGCCGAGAACTTCTCGGGCGAGGGCAGCATGTGCGGCAGCGGGCTCGACGTGTCGGCGATCTCGTCGATGTCGAAGAACACCGCGCCGGGGATGTGCGCTTGCGCGTACTCGGCCTTGGGGTCGCGCTTCTGCGCGGGCAGGAAGAAGGAGCCGTCGACGATGCGCACGTCGGGCGCGTCGAGATGGCTGGCCAGCCACTCGGTGCTGACGAGGGCGTCGGGTCGTGCGTATTCCATTGTCCGTTTCCTCTAGGCCAGCGCGATGATGAAGCGCCGGTTCATCTTTCCCTTGTTCTCGATCTTGGTGCACTCGACCCGGCCGATCTCGGCGGTGGTCGCGACATGGGTGCCGCCGCAGGCCTGCAGGTCGACGCCGTCGATCGACAGCAGCCGCACGCGGCCCTGGCCCATCGGCGGGCGCACGCTCATGGTCTTCACCAGCTCGGGCCGCGAGGTGAGTTCTTCATCGGTCACCCATTGCGGCACCACGGGGCGGTCGACGGCGAGGAGCTTGTTGATCTCCTCGGTCACCCATTCCTTGGCCGGCACATCGCCCTCGAGGTTGAAGTCGAGGCGGCTCTTGTCGGCGCCGACCTGGCCGCCGGTGACGTTGCCCTTGATGACGGCCGACATGACGTGCAGCGCGGTGTGCATGCGCATGTGGCGATAGCGGCGATCCCAGT
>SCVT01000307.1 GCA_004296815.1 Reyranella sp.
GCCGGTGCGGTGGTCGTGCTGATCGGTGGGTTCGCTGCGGCGGGCGCCGGTCTTTCGGCCTGATCGGTTCCGCGCGTGACCGCTTCCTCGACCCTCTATGTCTGCACGACCTGTCGTGGCGCCGATCCCGCTGCCGCCGACCAGCCGCGCGCCGGAGCGCGCCTGCTCGCCGCGCTGGAAGGCGCTGACGTCACCGTCGTCGGCGTCGAGTGCCTGTCGAACTGCACGCGCTCGTGCAGCGCCGCGGTCGCCGCGCCGGGCAAGTGGACCTATGTGATCGGCAACCTCGATCCCGAGCGACACGCCGCCGATCTTCTCGCCTTCGCCCGCCAGCACGGCGCACATGAGACCGGCCTGCCGGTGTGGCGCGAACGGCCCGAATACATCCGCAAGAACACCATCGCGCGCGTCCCGCCGATGCCGATCAAGGAGCTTTCATGACCACTCTCGCCAAGGTGCCCTGCACCATCGTCACCGGCTTCCTCGGCGCGGGGAAGACGACGCTGGTGCGTCATGTGCTGGAGAATGCCGGTGGCCGTCGCCTCGCGGTGATCGTCAACGAGTTCGGCGATGTCGGCATCGACGGCGAGATCCTGAAGGGCTGTGGCGTCGAGAGCTGCCCCGAGGACGCGATCGTCGAGCTGGCGAACGGCTGCCTCTGCTGCACGGTGGCCGACGACTTCGTGCCGGCGCTGAAGAGCCTGCTCGACCGACCGAACCCGCCCGAGCACATCGTCATCGAGACGTCGGGCCTCGCACTGCCCAAGCCGCTGGTGAAGGCCTTCAACTGGCCCGAGATCGCCTCGCGCGTCACGGTCGACGGCGTGGTGGCCGTGGTTGACGGTGCCGCGGTCGCGGCCGGCCGCTTCGCCGACGATCCCGAGGCGATCGCCAGGCAGCGCGCCGAGGATGATTCGCTCGATCACGACAATCCGCTGGAAGAGGTGTTCGAGGATCAGCTCCTGTGCGCCGACCTCGTGATCCTGAACAAGGCGGACCTCATCTCGGACGCCGAGAAGAACTCGGTGATGAACGAGATCAGCAAGGTCCTGCCGCGTGCCGTGGCTCTGGTGCAGACGCGTAACGGCCAGGTGCCGGTCAAGGTGCTGCTGGGCCTCGGCGCCGCCGCCGAGAACGATCTCGCGGCACGGCCCTCGCATCACGATCTCGAGGGTGAGCACGACCACGAGGATTTCGACACCTTCATCGTCGAGCTGCCGTCCTTCACTTCGCCGCAGGCGTTGGTCGAGCGCATGGTCAAGGTCGCCGAAGAGCACGACGTGCTGCGCATGAAAGGCTTCATCGACATCGAGGGCAAGCCGATGCGGCTGCTCGTGCAGGGTGTCGGCGCGCGCATCCAGCACCATTTCGACCGCCGCTGGCCCGAGGGCGAGAAGCGCCGCAGCCGTCTCGTCGTGATCGGCGAGAAGGGCTTCGACCAGGCGGCGATTCGGAAGACCCTGATCGGATAGACCATGCACGTCCTGGCGACCCAGCTCGCGACCCTCGAGGAGGCCGACGCGGCCGTCGACCTCGGGCAGTCGCCGGGCGAGGTCGTGGTGCTCTCCTTCTCCGACAGCGATCTCTCCGCGCTTGCCGCCGCTTGGCGCGAGGATGCCGACGTGTTGCCGACGCTCCGGCTCGCCAGCCTGAAGAAGCTGCGGCATCCGATGTCGGTCGATCTCCATGTCGAGAACGTCGTGGCGCACGCCAAGCTCGTGATCGTGCGCGGGCTGGGCGGCCTCGACTACTGGCGCTACGGCTTCGAGCATATCGGCGATGCCGCCCGCGAGCGCGGCATCCTGTTCGCGGCGCTGCCCGGCGACGATCGGCACGACCCGCGACTCGCCTCCGTCTCGACGCTCGCCGCCGACAAGCTCGCGCGCCTCGATGAATATTTCCGCGCGGGCGGCGTCGACAATCTCCGCCAGGCGCTGCGCTACGGCGCGAGCCTGATCGGCCGTGACCTCGAGGCCACACCGCCCGCTGCGGTCGGGCCGTTGTCGATGATCGGCGATCCCGCCGACCGGCGGCCGCGGGCGCTGGTCGTGTTCTATCGCGCCAATCTGATGGCGGCCGACATCGCGCCGGTGGCGGCGCTGATGCAGGCGCTGGATGCACAGGGGCTTGCGCCGCTCGGTGTCGCGGTCAGCAGCCTGAAGGATCCGGCGGTGCAAGCACCGCTCACCGCGCTGCTGGCCGAGCGCCAGCCGGCGATCATCCTCAACACCACCGCCTTCTCGGCGATGCGCGACGACGACACGACCGTGCTCGATGGCGCCGATGTGCCCGTGCTGCAGGTCGTGCTGTCGGGCAGCACGCGCGAGGCCTGGGCCGAGTCGGGCCGCGGGCTGGCGCCGGCCGACCTCGCGATGAACGTCGTGCTGCCCGAGCTCGACGGAAGGCTGCTGACGCGTGCCGTCTCGTTCAAGGCCGAGGCTGCCCCCGATCCACGCCTGGAGTTCGGCAGCGTCCGTCACGAGCCGCTGGCCGACAGGATCGACTATGTGGCGCGTCTCGCTGCGTCTTGGGCAAAGCTCAGGCGTACGCCACGCGCCGAGCGGCGGCTGGCGCTGGTCCTGTCGGACTATCCCGCGCGCGGCGGCCGCACCGGCTATGCCGTGGGCCTCGACACGGCGCAGAGCGTCGTCGAGATCCTGAAGCTGCTGCGCCACGAGGGCTACGACACCGGCGGTCGCGACTGGCAGGCGTCCGATGTCGAGAAACTGCTGGCGGCGGAGACCGGCCACATCGACATCCCGCCGGCCGCGCTGCCGTCGAACCTTCAACAGGAACTCGACGCGACCTGGGGCGCGCCGGCGGCGGGCTTCCGCCTGCCGCTGCTCCGTTGCGGCAAGGTCACGGTGTTGCTGCAGCCTGACCGCGGCACGCCGTCCGACCGCAAGTCTGGCTATCACGACATGAACGTCCCGCCGCGGCATGCCTATGTCGCGGCCTATGCCTGGCTGCGCGAGAGCGAGCGCATCGATGCGCTGGTCCATCTCGGCACGCACGGCACGCTGGAATGGCTGCCGGGCAAGGCGCTGGCGCTGTCCGCCGAGTGCTGGCCCGAGGTCGTGCTGGGTGCGCTGCCGGTGGTCTATCCCTTCATCGTCAACAATCCAGGCGAGGCGGTGCAGGCCAAGCGCCGGCTGGGCGCCGTCACCATCGGACATCTGACGCCGCCGCTCAGCGCCGCCGGCCTCCACGGCGCTTTGGCCGAGATGGAGAACATCATCGAGGAATATGCCGCGGCTGACGGGCTCGACCGGCGACGGCTCGCCTATCTCGAGGACGAGATCGTGGAGCGCGCCTGGAGCAGCGGTCTCGCCTCGGACTGCGGCCTCGTGAAGGACGAGCCCAACCGCCAGGCCATCGCCAAGCTCGACGCCCAGCTCTGCGACATCAAGGAACTCTCGATCCGCGAAGGCCTGCACATCTTCGGCACCTTGCCGGACGAGACGCGCATCGCGGCCCTCGCTGCGGCCATGGGAGACGAGGCGGGCGGCGAGGGGCCGATCCGCGCCAGTGCCGCGCAGGAACGCCGTGCGTTGATCGCGGCGCTGGACGGTCGCCGCGTGGCGCCGGGGCCGGCCGGCGCACCGACGCGCGGCCGCGCCGACGTGCTGCCGACGGGACGCAACCTCACCTCGATCGATCCACGCGCCATCCCGACGCGCACCGCGCACGCGATTGGCACGCGCGCTGCCGCCGAGGTGGTGCGGCGCTACCTGCAGGACCACGGCGACCATCCGCGGGCCCTGATGATCGACCTCTGGGCCTCGGCGTCGCTCAGGACCGGCGGCGACGATCTTGCGCAGGCACTCAGCTATCTCGGCGTGAAGCCGACCTGGGATCCCGCGTCGGGCCGCGTCACCGGCATCGAGGTGATGCCGCTCGCCACGCTCGACCGGCCGCGCATCGACGTGACCTTGCGCATCTCCGGCCTGTTCCGCGACATCTTCGAGACGCAGATCGCTTTGTTCGACATGGCGGTGCGGCGCGTCGCCGAACTCGACGAGCCGGACGAGGACAATCCACTCGCCGCGGCGCGGCGTGCCAATGGCGATCTCGCACGAATCTTCGGCTCCGCGCCCGGCAGCTACGGCGCGCAGGCAGCCGACGTGGCGCTCGACGGGAACTGGCGCACGCGTGCCGACCTGGGCGCGGTCTATCTCGACGCGGTGACGCATTCCTATGGCAGCGCCGAGCCGTTGCGTGCCGCGGGCGACGGCTTCCGCGACCGCGTCTCGGAGACCGACGTTCTGGTCCATCCGCAGGACGATCGCGAGCGCGACATCCTGGACGGCGACGGCGTCGCCGATTTTGCCGGCGGCTTCGCCGCCGCGGCGGCGCTGCTCGGCAATGCACCCGAGCTCTATCATCTCGACACCAGCGAGGCCGCGACACCCAGGGCGCGTCGGCTCGCCGAGGAAGTCGCGCGCATCGTGCGTGGCCGGCTCGCCAACCCGCGCTGGATCCAGGGCATGCTGCGCCACGGCCATCGCGGCGTCGCCGAGATCGCCCAATCGGTCGATGCGCTCTATGCCTTCGCCGCCACCGCTGAAGTTGTCCCGGGCACTTTGTTCGACGCGACCCATGCCGCGCTGATCGCCGACGAGGCCGTGCTGGAGGCCATGAAAGCCTGCAATCCGGCGGCAACGGCCGCCATCGCAGCGCGGCTGCGGGACGCCCTGGACCGCGGCCTCTGGGTGAGCCGGCGCAATGCCGTTGACCGCGAGCTTGCCCGGTTGAATAACGCCCCTCAATGAGCATGGCGATGGCCATCGACGTCAGGGGCTGGTGCCCCGGAATCCTGCAGCCGATGCAGAGCGGCGACGGGCTGATCGTGCGCGTGCGCCCGCACGGCGGCGCCTTTGCGCTTCATGAGGCGCGGGTGCTGGCCGATCTGGCGGCCCGGCTGGGCAACGGCCATGTCGACCTGACGCGCCGCGCCAACCTGCAGCTCCGGGGTCTCTCCGAACAGGCGCTGCCCGAGTTGCAGACGGCGCTCGGCCGGCTGAGCCTGGTCGATGCCGAAGCCGAGGTCGAGGCCGTGCGCAACGTCATGGTGGCGCCGCTGGCGCGCACGATGCGGCAAGTGGCCGAAGCAATCGAGCAGAGGCTGGTCGAAGACTCCCGCCTGCGTGCGTTGCCGGCGAAGTTCGGCGTGCTGGTCGACGAAGGCGGCCCGCTGTCGATCGCGAACGAACGCGCGGACGTGGCGCTGCGTCTCGTCGGCCGCGATGTCGCCCTGGGTCTCGACACTCTCGATGGCACGCAGTGGCTCGGTATGTGCGCGCTCGATGTCGCAGCCGATATCGCCGTGTCGGCGATGCATCTCTTCCTCGATCGCACGCCGGCGCGACGGATGCGCGATCTCCAGGCCAGGGATCACGCGGCCGTCGTCGCAGCACTTGTGCCGAAGCTCTCGCAGTTCGTCCCTTTCGAAACGAACGGCGCACGCCGGCTCGGTCTGCTCGATGGCGCCGTGGGCATCGCGGCACCTTTCGGTCGGCTCGAGGCCACGCAGCTTCGCCGGCTCGCCGATCTCGCGGGGGAGGCCGTGGCGACAGAGCTGCGCCTGTCGCCGTGGCGTGCGATCTACATCGAAGCACCGTCCGAAGCGTTGCTGCGTGGCGCGCGCGACGCGGGCCTGATCGTGAACGAGAGCGATCCCGTCCTGCGTATCGAGGCCTGCCCCGGCGCTCCCGACTGCAAGTCGGCCAGTGTCGACACGCGCGGCGATGCGCGACGTCTGGCGGCGCACGGTTTCACCGGCAGCATCCACGTCTCGGGCTGCGCCAAGGGCTGCGCCCGCACGGCGCCGTCGGATCTCGTGCTGGTGGGCGAGGGCGGCCGCTACCGGCTCGCGCACAACGCGACGGCGCAGGCGGCGACCGAACGCATGGTGGAGGCCGCCGACATCGCTTCGGCGCTCCCCGGTGCCGCACATGGTTGAGCCGCACGACTATGTGCGCGACGGGCAGGAGATCTACCGTCGCTCCTTCGCCATCATCCGCGCCGAGGCCGATCTCGGTCGCTTCGATCCTGTCGAGGAGCGCGTGGCGGTGCGCGTGATCCATGCCTGCGGCATGCCGGAGATCGCGGGCGACATCGTGATGTCCAGGACCTTTGCGGCCGATGCGCGCCAGGCACTGCGGAACGGCGCGCCGATCCTGTGCGACGCCAAGATGGTGGCCAACGGGATCACGCGCGCGCGCCTGCCGGCCGGCAACGACGTCGTCTGCACACTCGATGATCCCGCGGTGCCGGACCTGGCCAGGAAGCTCGGCAACACGCGCTCGGCCGCGGCGATGGAATTGTGGCGGCCGCGGCTCGGCGGCGCCGTGGTGGCGATCGGCAACGCGCCGACCGCTTTGTTCCGTCTGCTCGAGATGCTTGACGCCGGCGCGCCGCGCCCGGCCGCCGTGATCGGCGTGCCAGTAGGCTTCGTCGGCGCGATGGAATCCAAGGAAGCGCTGGGCGCGGACGGCCGCGTGCCGTTCCTGATCGTGCGCGGCCGCAAGGGCGGCAGCGCCATGACGGCGGCGGCGGTCAACGCGCTGGCGAGCGACATCGAATGACCGGCCTCGAAGCCCTCGCGGGCACCGCCGAGCGCGGCACGCTTTACGGCATCGGCGTCGGGCCGGGCGACGTGCGATACCTCACCCTGCGCGCAGCAGGCCTCGTGCGCTCCGTCGACGTCGTGGCCTTCTTCGCCAAGAAGGGCGCTCCGGGTAATGCGCGGCGCATCGTGACGCCGCTGATGCGCGACGGTCGCGACGAGCTGCGTCTCGAATATCCCGTCACCGACGAGATCCCGGCCGCGCATCCCGACTACCAGGGCCAGATCAGCCGATTCTATCGGGAGTCGGCCGAAGGACTGGCGGCGCTCCTGAAGGAGGGCAAGTCGGTCGGCCTGCTGGCCGAGGGCGACCCGTTCTTCTACGGCTCGTTCATGCACATGTGGCGGCGGCTCGCGAGCGACTTCCCGGTCGAGGTGGTGCCCGGCGTCACCGGCATGTCGGGCTGCTGGACCCGCGCCAAGCTGCCCATCACCTGGGGCGACGACACACTCGCCGTGCTGCCCGGCACGCTCGACGAGGCACGGCTGGTCGAGCGGCTGAAGCTCACCGATGCGGCCGTCATCATGAAGGTCGGCCGCAACCTCGCGAAGGTGCGCCGCGCGGTCGACGCGGCGGGGCTGCTGTCGCGCGCGGTCTATGTCGAGCGCGGCACCATGCAGGAGGAGCGCATCCTGCCGCTCGCCGAATGCGGCGAGCCGGCCGGCGCCTACTTCGCCATGGTGCTCATCCCCGGACAGGGGAGGGCGATATGACCGGCTCGCTCACCGTGGTAGGCACCGGCCCGGGCCGGCCTGAGCTGATGACGCCCGCAACGCGCGCGGTGCTCGACCGTGCTACCGATCTCGTGGGCTACGGCCCGTACCTCGACCGCATTCCGGCAGGAGGCGCAGGCCAGTGCCGGCACGCCTCGGACAACCGCGTCGAGCTCGACCGGGCGCGTCACGCGCTGTCGCTCGCCGCCGAAGGCAAGCAGGTGGTGGTGGTGTCGGGCGGCGATCCCGGCGTGTTCGCCATGGCGGCGGCGGTGTTCGAGGCGGTCGAGACCGGCGATCCGGCCTGGCAGGCGCTGGATATAAGAGTGGAGCCCGGCGTCACGGCGATGCTGGCGGCGGCGGCCGAGGTCGGCGCGCCGCTGGGCGGCGACTTCTGCGCCATCTCGCTCTCGGACAACCTCAAGGGCTGGTCGACCATCGAGCGGCGGCTGAAGGCGGCGGCCGAGGCCGATTTCGTGATCGCGCTCTACAATCCCGCGTCGAAGGCGCGGCCGCACCAGCTCGGACAAGCCTTCGATCTCATGCGCAAGCTGAAGGACGCGGCGACGCCGGTCCTGTTCGTGCGCGCTGCTGGAACGCCGGACGCGAAGGTCGTCACGGCGAGCCTCGGCGAGGCGGACGCATCGGTCGCCGACATGCGCACTCTCGTCATCATCGGTGCCAGCACGACCCGCAGGGTCGGCCGCTGGGTCTACACGCCGCGCCGCGAGTCCACCCCTTGATCGAGCCAGTGAACGAGCCAGGCCACGGCGTCCTCGGGCGTCGCCACGACGTGCCCGGCCGGCTTGTCGGGCCGGGCGATCATGACTACGGGCAGCTCGAGGGCGCGCGCCGCCTCGATCTTGGCGTAGGTCGCTTCACCGCCGGAATTCTTGGAGACGACGAGATCGATCCGCCGCTCACGCAACAGCGCGGTCTCGGCCGCGAGGTCGAACGGCCCGCGCGCCTGCACCAGGGTGATGTGCGGCGGCAGGCCGTCGGCCGGCGGCGCATCGATGACGCGCGCCACGTAGTGATGATGCGGGGCTGCGGCAAAGACCGGCAGCTCCTGCCGGCCGATGCCCAGGAAGACGCGATGCGGACTGGCGCCCAGCACCATGGCCGCACTCTCGGTGTTGGAGACATGCTGCCAGCGATCGCCGGGCTGCTCGCTCCACGGCACGCGGACGAGAGAAGCCAGCGGTACGCCAGTCTCCTTCGACGCGGCCACGGCGTGGCCCGACATCTGGTCGGCATAGGGATGCGTGGCGTCGATCACGGCGTCGACCTTCTCGTCGCGGAGATGCCGCACGAGGCCCGCGATGCCGCCGAAACCGCCGACACGTACGGCAACGGGCTGCGCGGCGGGCGTCGCGGTGCGGCCGGCCAGCGACAGTACTGTGATGAAGCGCGTGTCGCCCGCGAGCAGGCGGGCGAGGGACGAGGCTTCGGTGGTACCGCCGAGGAGGAGGACGCGCATGGGTGAGCGCGCAACCTGCCCGGCGACGCGCTGGCTGTCCATCGTCGGCATCGGCGAGGACGGCGTCGAGGGCCTGTCGGACGTCGCGCGCCGTCTCGTCTCGTCGGCCGAGCTGGTGCTGGGCGGCAAACGTCATCTCGCCCTGGCCGCCGATCTCATCAAGGGCCGCCAGGTCGCTTGGCCCAGCCCGATCTCGCAGGTTCTGCCGGAGATCGAGAAGCATCGCGGCCGGCCCGTCGTCGTGCTGGCGAGCGGCGATCCTTTCCACTATGGCGCCGGTGACATGCTGATGCGTGCGTTCCCGGTCGAGGAGATGCTCTGCCTGCCGCAGCCCTCGTCGTTCAGCCTCGCGGCCTCGCGTCTCGGCTGGTCGCTGCAGGACGTGGCGTCGGTCAGCCTGCACGGCCGCGCGCTCGAGAACGTCGTGCGCCACCTGCAACCCGGCGCGCGCATCCTGGCGCTCTCTTGGGATGCGACGACGCCCGCGAAGCTCGCGCAATTGCTTGTCGAGCGCGGCATGGCCGGCTCGACGCTCACGGTGCTGGAACAGCTCGGCGGTCCGCAGGAGCGCGTGCGCAAGGCGATGGCCGCTGCGTTCGACCTGAAGGACGTGGTCGCCCTCAACATCATCGCGCTCGAGGTCGTGGCATCAGACGACGCGAAGCTCGTGCCACTCGCTTCGGGCCTCGACGATTCTCTGTTCGAGCATGACGGGCAGCTCACCAAGCGCGACGTCCGCGCCGTGACGCTCTCCTCGCTGGCGCCGCGCCAGGGCGAGCTGCTGTGGGATGTCGGCCTCGGCGCGGGCTCGATCGCCATCGAATGGCTGCTGCGTCATCCCGCGATGCGCGCCATTGGCATTGAGGAAGACGCCGCCCGCGCGGCGCGGGCGGCGCGCAATGCGGCGGCGCTCGGCACGCCCGACCTGAAGATCGTCGAGAAGCCGGCTCCCGCGGCCTTCGAAGGCCTGCCGGCGCCCGACGCGATCTTCGTCGGCGGCGGCCTCTCCGATGCCGGCCTGCTCGACGCCGCTTGGGCGGCGCTGAAGCCCGGTGGCCGCATCGTCGCCAACGCCGTGTCGCTTTCCTCCGAGGCGCGCCTGATCGAGTGCTTCCAGAAGCACGGCGGCGAGATCACCAAGCTGCAGGTCGCCAAGGCCGGGCGCGTCGGTGCCGGCGACGTCTTCGTCTGGCGCCACGCGGCGCCGGTCACCCAGTGGCGCGCGAGGAAGCCATGATCGTGGCGGGGGTGGGCTGCCGGCGCGACACGTCGGCCGACGAGATCGAGAAGGTCGTGCGCATGGCGCTGGGCCTGTTCGACCTGCCCGTCGAGCGGCTGGAGGCGATCGCCACGGAGTCGGAGAAGGCCCTGGAGCCGGCATTCCCGGAAGTCGCGCGACGTCTTTCGGTGAAGCTGATCGCCTGCACGGCGCTCGATCTCGACAAGGTGGCGGGCCGCGTGCTGACGCCGTCCAAGCTGGTGCTGAAGGCCAAGGGCCTGCCCTCGATCGCCGAGGCCTCGGCGCTGGTCGTGGCGGGGCGCGAGGGAAGATTGCTGGGAACAAGGGTGGCGAGCGAGCGCGCGACCTGCGCCATCGCCGTCGGAGAAGGACGATGACGATCCATTTCATCGGCGCCGGGCCGGGTGCGCCCGACCTGATCACGGTGCGCGGCCGCGACCTGATCGCGCGCTGCCCGGTCTGCCTCTATGCCGGTTCGCTGGTGCCGAAGGCGCTGCTCGATCATTGCCCGCCCGAGGCGCGAATCGTCGACACCGCGCCGATGTCGCTCGACGAGATCGTCGCCGAATGCCGGCGTGCGACCGACGCCGGCCAGGACGTGGCGCGGCTGCATTCGGGGGACCTCTCGGTGTGGAGCGCGATGGGCGAGCAGCTCCGTCGCCTCGACGAGGAGAAGATCGCCTACACGATCACGCCCGGCGTGCCGTCCTTCGCCGCTGCCGCCGCCGCGCTCGGCCAGGAACTCACCTTGCCGGAGCTGGCGCAGACGGTCGTGCTGACGCGCACCTCGGGCCGCGCCTCGGCGATGCCGCCGGGCGAGAAGCTTGCGGCCTTTGCCGCGACCGGCGCCACGCTCGCCATCCATCTTTCCATCCATGTGCTCGACAAGGTCGTGGCCGATCTGATGCCGCATTACGGTGCCGATTGCCCGGTCGCCGTCGTCTATCGTGCGACCTGGCCTGAGGAGCGCGTGATCCGCGGGACGCTCGCTACCATCGCCGCCGAGGTGGCGAAAACGCCGCTGGAGCGCACCGCGCTCATCCTGGTCGGCAAGGTCTTAGGTGCGCGCGACTTCCGCAACAGCGCGCTCTACGACGCGGCCTACCAGCGCCGGTTCCGCGGCCGCACATGAACCTAGACGGCTTTCCAGATCTGCCCGATTTCCCGGCGGGCGAGGTATGGCTCGCGGGTGCGGGCCCCGGCGATCCGCGCCTGCTGACGGTGCTGGCGCTGCACGGCATCTCGAAAGCCGACGACATCGTGCACGACGCGCTGGTCGACTCGCGCGTGCTCAAGCTCGCGCGCGCCGACGCGCACTTCATCAAGGTCGGCAAGCGCGGCGGCCGGCCCTCGCCGCAGCAGCGCGACATCAACGAGACCCTGATCGAGCGCGCGCGGCTCGGCCGTCGCGTGCTGCGGCTCAAGGGCGGCGATCCGTTCGTGTTCGGCCGCGGCTGGGACGAGGCGATCGCGCTGGTGAAGGCGGGCATCCGCTTCCGCGTGATCCCGGGCCTGACCTCGGGCCTCGCGGGTGCGGCGCTCGCGGGCATTCCCGCGACCTCGCGCGACACCAACCACGCCGTCGTGCTGGCGGCCGGCCATCGCGCCGAGGACGGCCGCTCGGCCGGCGACTGGGAGGCGCTGGGCCGTCTCGGCCAGCCGCTGATCCTCTACATGCCGATGGCGCAGCTCGCCGATATCGCGGCGTCCCTGCAACGCGGCGGGCTCGCCGCCACGACGCCGGCGGCGATGATCCAGTCCGCCACGACCGGCAACGAGCGCCTGGTCGAGAGCACCTTGGGCACGCTGGCGGACGACGCGGCGAAGAGCGGCATCGGCTCGCCCGCCATTGTTGTGATCGGCGCCATCGCGGGCCTGCGCAAGGAGCTGCTCGCCTCCATGGTTGGCTGGCAATGAGTCGCGGCTTCATCGTCGCGGCCGCACGGTCCGGTGCGGGCAAGACCACCATCGCCTCGGGCCTCATCCGCGCGCTGGCCCGTCGCGGCCGCACGGTGCAGCCTTTCAAGTGCGGCCCGGACTACATCGATCCCGCCTTCCATGCCG
The DNA here is from genome assembly GCA_004296815.1 of Reyranella sp. Taxonomy (GTDB): domain Bacteria; phylum Pseudomonadota; class Alphaproteobacteria; order Reyranellales; family Reyranellaceae; genus Reyranella. The sequence goes on from SCVT01000307.1 coordinate 12,127, forward strand.
CGGCCACCGGTCGGCCGAGCTTCAACCTCGACACCTGGGGCATGGCGCCGCCGACATTGGCGGCGCTGGTGCAACGCCATCCCGCCGACCTCGCGGTCGTCGAGGGGGTGATGGGCCTGTTCGACGGCGTCGCCTCGCAAGGCCAGTCGGCGCGCGGCCAGACCGCCGATCTTGCGGCACTCACCGGCTGGCCGATCGTGCTGATCCTGGACGTGTCGGGCCAGGCCGAGACGGCGGCGGCGATCGCGGCAGGGCTGGCGCGCTACCGCAGCGACATCGACGTCGCAGGCGTGATCCTCAATCGCGTCGCGAGCGCGCGCCATCTCGGCACCATCGCGCCGTCGCTCGAACGCGAGGGCGTCCGGCTGTTCGGCGCCATCGGCACGGACCGGCGCTTCGTGCTGCCCGAGCGGCACCTCGGCCTCGTGCAGGCGGTCGAGATGCCCGACATCCTTGCGCGGCTCGACGCGCTGGCCGACGCCGTGGAAAGCGCCCTCGATCTCGACGCGCTGGAGGCGATCGCGCGCCGGGCGACGCTCGCAGGCGCGGCGACGGCTGTCGGATTGCCGCCGCCCGGCCAGCGCATCGCGCTGGCGCACGATCGCGCCTTCTCCTTCATGTATCCGCACCTGCTCGAAGGCTGGCGCGCCGCGGGCGCGGAGATCCTGCCGTTCTCGCCGCTGGCCGACCAGGCACCTGATCCGGGCGCCGACGCCGTGTGGCTGCCCGGCGGCTATCCTGAGCTGCATGCCGGCACGCTCGCGGCCGCGGGTCGTTTCGCCGCCGGCATGCGTACGCTCGCGGCGAAGTCCGTGCCGATCCACGGCGAGTGCGGCGGCTACATGGTGCTGGGGCAGGGCCTCGAGACGGCCGATGGCGCACGTCATGCGATGCTGGGTCTGCTGCAGGTCGAGACGTCGTTCGCGAAGCGCCGGCTGCACCTCGGCTATCGCCGCGCGCGACTCGTGGCCGACAACGTGCTGGGTACCGCGGGAACCGAGGTGGCGGGTCACGAGTTCCACTATGCCAGTGTGCTGTCGGCGGGCGACGAGCCGCTCGTCGACTGCCGCGACGCGCTGGGCGCTGCCGTGCCCGAGGCCGGCGCGCGGCGCGGCGCGGTGAGCGGCACCTTCTTCCATGCAATCGACCGGTGGCTTTGATGACGCATCCCGACTTCGACGCCGCTTTCCGAGCCCAGTTCCGCGATCTCGTCCTGTGGCGCCGTGACGTGCGCCGCTTCCGCACCGATCCCGTCCCGCGCGAGCGCATCGACACGCTGATCGAGGTCGCGAGCCACGCGCCGTCGGTCGGCCTCAGCCAGCCGTGGCGCTTCGTGCATGTCGAGTCGACCGATCGTCGCCGCGCCGTCGTCGAGAGCTTCACCAGCGCCAACGAGAAGGCGCTGGCGGGCTACTCGGGCGAGAAGCATGCGATCTACGCCGGCCTGAAGCTCGCGGGCCTCAAGGAGGCGCCGGTCCATCTCGCGGTGTTCTCCGATGACGGCACGCACACCGGCAGCGGGCTCGGCCAGCAGACCATGCCGGAAACCCTGCACTATTCCGTCGTAGCAGCGATCCAGACGTTGTGGCTCGCCGCACGCGCCGACGGGATCGGCATGGGTTGGGTGTCGATCCTCGACCCGAAGAAGGTGACCGTGGCGCTCGACGTGCCGGCCGGCTGGAATCTCGTCGCCTATCTCTGTCTCGGCTTCCCCGCCGAGGAGCATCTCGATCCCGAGCTCGAGCGGCATCACTGGGAAGAGCGGCACGACCTCAAGGACGTCGTGTTCACACGCTAGCGCGGCTGTGACGCTTGACGCGCTTCAGCGTCGCTGCCAGTTTCCTCGGCGGTGGTTCCCGCAAGGGATCAATAGGGAATGCGGTGCGCTCGTCTCGACGGGCAACTCCGCAGCTGCCCCCGCAACTGTGAGCGGCGAGCTTACGACCGGAATACCACTGGGAACGGCAACGTTTCTGGGAAGGTGGTCGAAGCGACGACCCGCAAGTCAGGAGACCTGCCACCAGCAGCGGTCACGCGCGAACGCATTGGGCGGGGTGTCCTAGTGTAGCAACCGACCTGTCGCAGGGCCGTGCATACGGCGATGCGGCGGCGAGGCTACGGGTTCGCGGTGACGTACCGTTGTGCGTCCGCGAGTCTTGCCGTGCCCGAGTCTTCCTTCCTCTTTCGCAAAATCAGTCGCCCTGACTGGCTCTGTTGTGATAGTTATGTTATAACATAACATCATATTCAGCCATGAACCCCAGCGACACCATCGACGCCCTCGAGCTCTATGCCTCGGCGATCGACGCATCGGACTACGTCGCGCAGATCGCGCCGCTCGTGCGTCGCCTCGTGCCGGACGTGGGCGAGTTGCTCGATGTAGGGGCGGGTGGTGGCCAGCTCGGCGCTGCGCTGCGCGACCCGGCGCTGCCGTGGAGCGCTGTCGAGCCGTCACCCACCATGCAGCGCCGCCTGCGGCGATTGCCCGATCCGCCGCGCCTCATGGAGACGGGCTGGCAGGATGCGGCGGTCTCCGATGGCGCGCACGACACCGTCCTGGCGGCGACCATGCCCGCCTTCTTCGACTATCCCGAAGCCTTCCTCGCGCGCTGCCGCGCCTGGGCGCGCCGCACCATCGTGTGGGTGGTGCCGGCGCATCAGGGGCCGAAGGGCATGTGCTTCGCGGGTTGCCTGCCATCGGAATGGCATCGTGAGGACGAGACGCCGGGCATCGACATCGTGCTGCGTGGGCTTTCGCCGCAGTCGCGTCCGCAGTGGACCGAGTTCGTCGACTGGACCTTCAGCGGCATCGTGCCCGAGCTCCGCCGCCTCGCCGCCTGGCAGGCCGACCGACTCGGCTGGTCGTCGGACGACGAGCGCCGCGGCCGGCTGCTCGCCCACCTTTCGCTGCAGGCGACGTCCGTCGCCGGCGGCTTCCGTCTCGATATTCCAAGAAAAACCGCCGTGCTCGTTTGGGGGACAAGATGAAGAAGCTCGCGCCGTGCCTGCTCGCAGGCACCGTCCTGCTGGCAACGTTGCCCGCCATCGCACAAGCGCCGCCGGTGCCCGAGACGCCGTCGGGCACGCCGATCCCGCCGCTGAAGAAGCCGGAGCAGGGGCAGTCGTCCACCCACGTCCTGCCCGAGGGCTTCATCACCGCGACCGGCCGCTACGAGCCGATCAACCGAATCGCCGGCACGGTGCAGGTGATTCACCAGGATCGCATCGAGAAGTCGACGGCGCTGTCGGTGGGTGAGCTGCTGTCGGAGAACGCCGTCGGCTTCATGAGCGAATGGACCCCCGGCCAGACCTCGATCAATATCCGCGGTGCCGCGTCGGAAGGCCAGGGCCGCGACTTCCGCAGCCAGGTGCTGGTGCTGATCAACGGCCATCGTGCCGGCACCGCCAACGTCTCCAAGCTCTCCAATGCCGACATCCAGCGCATCGAGATCGTGCGCGGCCCGAGCTCCGTGATCTACGGCAGCCAGAACATGGGCGGCGTCATCAACATCATCCTGAAGAACGGCCGCACCGCGCCGGGCGGCTTCATCCAGGGCGAGCTGGGCTCGTGGGAGCTGCTCGAGGGCCAGGCGCAGTATGGCGGCGTCACCCAGGGCGGCTTCGACTATTACGGCGGCGTCGCCGCGAGCTCGCGCAACAACTACGGCCTGCCCGGCGGCAAGACCGAGGAGAACACCGCCTACAAGCGCGTCAGCGCCACGGGCGTTTTCGGCTACCAGATCGACGAGAACAACCGCGTCGACATCACGGGGCGCACCGACGGCATCTACGATGCGGGCTTCCGCGGTTCGGCGGCCAACCTCTATGCCAACGACACCCGCACCAACACGACGGTCGACGTCAGCGTCACCGGCAACACGCCCGACAGAAAGGCCGGATACTTCTTCCAGGCCTACTACGCCAACGATGTCGACGCGCTCAACAATCCCTCGCCCTTCAGCCAGCTCAACACTTTCCCCAACCGCACCACCATCGACTACAACCGCCGCCAGATCGACATTGTCGGCACGCGGTTCCAGCCGAACTTCAACCTGTGGAAGGGCAACCAGCTGCTGGTCGGCCTCGACTGGGAGCGGAGCTGGATCCGCTCGGACCGCAACCGGCGCGGCGGTACGGCGGTGACGCAGACCTCGCCGCAGGACAACAACCAGACCGAAAACGTCTTCGCTTTCTATCTCGAGGACTCGCAGAGCCTGTTCGACGACAGGCTCGTCGTGCGCGGCGGCATGCGCCAGACCTTCGGCAACACCTCGCTCGATTGGACGCCGTTCGCACCGACCCTGATCACCGGCACGACCAACTACCAGGTCACGACCTGGACGGCCGGCGGCACGTTCCAGGCGACCGACTGGCTGGGCTTCCGTGCCGGTGCCTCGACCGGCTTCCGCGCGCCGACCGCCACCGAGTTCGGCGCCAACTTCACCGTGACGCCGATCGGCACGACGATCTTCGGCAATCCCAATATCTCTCCGGAGACCAGCCAGCAGTGGGAAGTGGGCTCGACGTTGACCTGGGACGGCGGCCGCTTCGATGCGGTGCTCTTCCAGAACATCATCGCCAACCGCATCACCGCGGTCACGATCTCCAACGTCGGCGGCCGCATCGTCCAGCAGTACCAGAACAACCCGTCCAACATCCTCGTCCAGGGCCTCGAGTTCCAGGCCGAGGCCGACATCCTAAAGAGCTTCAAGCTCAAGGTCGACGAGAGCTGGAACTGGCGGATGTTCGGCAACGGCTACTACAACCTCAGGATGACCGACTACGGCGCCGTCGCCGCGGCCGGCACCGACATGGCGACCCGCATCAACCAGTACGGCATGGATATCGGGACCTCGTTCGGCCAGACCGGTACGCTGCTGCCGTGGAACTTCTTCCTTGTGGGCATCCTGCGCGGGCCGATGTGGTACAACACCGAGGAGAGCCTTTCGCCGGCCTTCTTCCCGGGGCAGGTCCGCTCGACGACGGTCTACCAGAAGGATCCGTTCTGGATCTGGAAGGCCCGCGGGGAGATCGAAGTGCACAAGGGCATCAAGCTGTTCGGCGCCGTGAACAATATCTTCGACGTGAACCAGCACCCGATCTTCATCGCGCTCGACCAGACGACCTGCGTCGCCAACCGCCTCAACCAGAACGGCAGCTGCGGCACCTCGCTGCCGGGCCGCGAGTTCATCGTGGGCTTCCAGATGCGGTTCTGATGAAGGCGGCCGGTCTCGCGCTTCTCGTAGCCGCGGCTGCCCTCGCGGGCAACGCGGCCGCCGCCGAGCCGGTGACCGTGCGCGATGCACTGGGCCGCGAGGTGACGGTGCCGTCGCCGCCGCAGCGCATCGTGACGATCTTCTCCTCCAACACCGAGCTGGTCGCCTCGCTGGGCCTCGCCAACCGCATCGTGGGCATCGAGGCCTTCACGCGCTTTCCGCCCGAGGTGGTGGGGCGGCCGCTGGTCGGTGGGCGCCTCGGCTTCTCGGTCGATGCCGTGGTGGCGCGCGATCCCGACCTCGTGGTGGTGACGCCGGCGCGCCAGGCCGCCAACCAGCTCGTGGCGCCGATGGAGCGGCTCGGCATCCCGATCGTGGTGCTGCTGCATCGCACGGTGCCCGAGATCTTCTCCAACATCCGACTGCTCGCGAAGCTCTGCGGCGTCGTCGAGCGCGGCGAGGCGGTGGTCGCCGCCCTGCAGGCGCGGCTCGACAAGGTGCAGGCGCGCATCGCGGGCCAGAAGGCGCCGAGCGTCATCATGGTCACCGGCCGGCTGGGCAACGGCATGATGCTGATCGCCAGACCCGGCACCTATACCGGCGACGCGATTCTGCGGGCCGGCGGTCGCTTTGCGCTGGAGAGCGGCACGCTGGCGCAGGTCTCGCCCGAGGCGATCCTCAAGGCCGATCCCGATGTGCTGCTGTTCGCGGGCTCCGAGAAGGACATGAAGGAGCTGATCCAGCGTCCCGGCTGGGCAGACATGCGCGCGGTCCGCGACAAGCGGGCCTACGTGGTCGCGCGCGCGGAATTCCTGATCCCCGGTCCGCGCACCCTCGACGGGATCGAGAAGCTCGCGACCCTCCTGCATCCCGTGGCGACGCGATGAGAGCTTGGGCAGGGATGCTGCTGGTGCTGCTGGTCGCGATCATGATCGGCATCTCGGCCGGTCACGGCTGGGCCTCGCCTGCCGACGTGCTGCGCGCCATTGCGGGCGATCCCTCGCTCGGCAGCCGGCTGCTGGTCGAATGGCGCATCCCGCGCGTGCTGGCGGCGGCGCTGGTCGGTGCGCTGCTGGGGCTGGGCGGCACGGTCTTCCAGGGCGTGTTCCGCAATCCGCTGGCCGAGCCGTATCTGCTGGGCTCCGCGGGCGGCGCGGCGCTCGGCGCCACGGTGGCATTGCTGGTGCCGCTAGCCGTGCCGCAGTCGCTGCTGCTGCCGGTGCTGGCCTTCGCCGGCGCCTGGGGCGCCACCTTGCTCGTGATCGGCATCAGTCGCGTCTCGGGCGCGGTCGATGCCGCCGGCATGCTGCTGGCCGGTGTCGCGGTCGCTGCCATCCTGGGGGCGCTGCGCTCCTTCCTGATGCTGGCGCTCTCCGACGAGACGGTGAGCCTGCAGATCGTGCTGAGCTGGGTGCTGGGCGGTGTGCAGACGCCGAGCTGGCCGGTGCTGGGGCTGCTGGCCGCCATCACCGCGGCTTGCGTCGGACTCACGCTGCTGATCGCCGGTCGGCTCGACATCCTTGGCCTCGGCGAGACCATGGCGACGTCGTTCGGCCTTAACGTCCACCGCTTCATCATGCTGGCGGTGCTGGCGGGCTCGGTCGTGGTCGCTGCCGCCGTCGCATTCGGCGGGCTGGTGGCGTTCGTGGGGCTCGCCTCGCCGCACATCGCGCGCTGGCTGGTCGGCCCGTTGCACCGGCCGCTGCTGCCGGCCTCGGCGTTGATCGGCGCCATCGTGGTCACGGTGGGCGATGCCATCGCGCGCTCGGCCCTGCCGCCGGCCGAGATTCCGTTGGGCCTCGTCACGGCGGTGGCGGGCGGGCCGTTCTTCATCATGCTGCTGGCGCAGAGGCTGCGGAAATGACCGCGCTTTCTGCCGACAAGCTCACCGTGCGGCGCGGCGGCGCCACCCTGCTCGACGGGCTCTCGCTGTCACTCGGCCCCACCGGCTCGGTGGCCGTGATCGGCCCCAATGGTGCCGGCAAGTCGACCCTGCTGAAGGTGCTGGCCGGCATCGAGAGTCCAACCAGTGGCCGCATCCTGCTGGGCGACCGTGACCTCGCCACGCTCTCGCATGCGACGCGCGCCCACTCGATCGGCTTCGTGCCGCAGCATTTCGATCCGCACTGGGATCTCTCCGTCGCCGAGCTGGTTCAGCTCGGCGCCGAGCGCGGCGAGCGCGTGCCTCAAAGCGCCGTCGACGCCACCATCGCCTCGTTCGAATTGGAAGGTCTCGGCGCGCGCCGCTGGTCGACGCTCTCGGGCGGCGAGCGGGCGCGCGTGCTGCTGGCGACCGTCCTCGTCGTCGATCCGCCGGTGCTGCTGGCCGACGAGCCGGCGGCGAGCCTCGACATCCGCCATCGCCTCGATGTCATCCAGGCGCTGGCCGCGCGCGGCCGCGAGCGGCTGTCGGTGGTCGTGGTGCACGATCTCGACCTCGCCTTTGCGTCCTTCGACCGGGTCGTGTTGATCGACCGCGGCAAGGTGGTGGCCGATGCGGCGGCAGCGGACCTGATCGACGATCCGCGCCTCGACGCGGCCTTCGGTGTGCGCTTCGAGCGGCTGAAGGTCGACGACGGCTGGTTGCTGCGCGCGCGGCGGACGTGACAATATCGCGTCTCATCATCGGGGGACGCGTGTGACTTCAGGGGATCGACCGGCCGACCAACCGATCTCCGACGGCGCGTATTACTTCCTCGCGGCGCTCTGCGGCGTCGCCACGGGCGTGGTCGGCGCCGCCTTCCATCTCGTCGTCGACAAGCTCGTGACCTGGCCGGCCTGGCTGGTGGCGCGCTTCGGCAACGAATGGCCGACCATCCTGTTGGCCGCCGGCATCGCCGCCGCAGGCCTGCTCGTGGCCTTCTTCATCACCCGCACCTTCGCGCGCGAGGCGGCGGGCAGCGGCGTGCAGGAGATCGAGGGTGCGATGGAAGGCCTGCGCGAGGTGCGCTGGCGCCGCGTCCTTCCCGTGAAGTTCGTAGGCGGCGTGCTGGCGCTCTCGTCGGGGCTCGTGGCCGGCCGCGAGGGACCGACCATCCATATGGGCGCGTCGATCGCCCAGGCGATCTCCGAGCGCATGGGCCTCACCGAAGCCGAATTGCGCGGCCTGCTGGCGGCCGGCGCCGCGGCGGGACTCGCCGCCGCCTTCAACGCGCCGCTGGCCGCGATCCTTTTCGTGATCGAGGAGACGCGCAAGCAGTTCCGCTACACTTTCCGCTCCTACACCGCCGTGATCATCGCCTCGGCCGCGAGCGCCATCGGCATGGAGCTGGTCGGCGGCACCGCGCCGCCGCTGAAGCTCGACAATGCCGAGATGCCGCTGTCGCTGATCCCGGCCTTCCTGGTGCTGGGCGTGCTGCTGGGCGGGCTCGGGATCCTGTTCAACCGCACGCTGCTCTTCATGCTCGACTGGACAGCGGCCACCTTCCGGCGTGCGCCCTTCGTGCCGGCGCTGGTCGTCGGCGCGGTGGCCGGCGCGCTGGCGGTCGTCTTCCCGCAGGCGATCGGTGGTGGCGAGCTGATCATCCCGGGTCTGGTCACCGGCAATCTCGCGGTCACGACCCTGCTGATCCTCGGACTGGTCCGCTTCGTGGGCGCCATGGTGAGCTATCCGGTGGGCGTCCCGGGCGGCATCTTCGCGCCCTTGCTCACCATCGCCACCGTGTTCGGCCTGCTCGCGGCGGCGCTGCTGAACACGATTGCGCCGCTGCCGCCCTACGCGGCGGCGGCCTTCGCCATCGCCGCCATGGGCGGGCTGTTCTCCGCGACCATCCGCGCGCCGCTGGTGGGTGTTGTCCTCGCGGCGGAGCTGACCGGCGGCTACGCACTGCTGCTGCCGCTGATCGTGACCTGCGTGACCGCCAATGCGGTGGCGCAGGCGCTGGGCGGACGGCCGGTCTACGAGCTCCTGCTGGAGCGCACGCTGCGGCTCGCCGGCCAGGTCATGCCGCCGCCGAGGGTCGGCGTCTCCGCGCCGGTCGGCGCCGACGACGAACCGCGGACTAAGTAAGGAACCAGTCCAGGATCCGCGCATTCTCGTCGCGCGGATAGGTGTGCGAGAGGTCGGCGATCTCGCGATAGAGTACGTCGGCGCCCGCGGCCTGTAGCGTGCGCTCGGCCATGTGTGCCATCTCGGGCGGGAACATCCAGTCCTGTGCGCCGTGCACGATATGGATCGGCAGGCCCCGCAGCCGGTCGGTGTCGGCGAAGTTCATCAGCAACGGATGGAAGCTCGCGGCGATGGGTGCGAGATGCGTGAAGCGGCAATCGCCGCGCAGCCCCAGCACGTAGGAGAAGGTGCCGCCGTCGCTCATGCCGGTCAGGAGCTGGCGCGAGGCATCGACGTTCCAGTCGCGCGCCACGTCCTCGACCATGCGGTCGATGCGCGGGCCGTCGACCTCGGGCTCCATCAGCGACCAGGTCGAGCCGAAGGCTGTCGGTGCGATCACGATGAAGCCGCGGGTGCGCGCCTCGCGCAGCCAGCTCCACAGGAAGGCGCCGCCGTTGCCGCTGCCGCCGTGCATGGCGACGACCAGCGGCCAGCGCCGGGCCGGGTCGTAATATTCGGGCACGTAGAAGGAGAAGCCGCCGCGCGTGCCGGCCGGCCCGCCGACATGATGGACGCCCACGTCGGGCCGCCTTGGATCGGCCGTTGCGAGGCGCCCCAGCAGGCCTGTGTCGGCGCGAGCTTCCTGCTCGAGGAAGAAGTGGCTGACGGGCTTGAGATGCGGGGCGAGAGGATAGAGCGCCTCGCAGGAACGCGCATAGAAGCGCAGCGACCGGTAGGCGGCGACGATCGGCTGCGGCTCCTTCGGTGCAGCCAGCAGGCCCGCGATCGCCTGGCCGGCGCTCGCCGCCGCACGTTCGAGGTGGTCGCGCACCGGCGCGAGATGCCTCGGCCAGTTGGTTTCGCGCGACAGCTCGAAGGCGGGGCCGAGATCGTCGTTGCGTCCGCGGACCGCCTCGATCACCTGGCCCAGCGTGTGCGGGGAGATGTGGCGGGTGGCAAACTCGATCGCGTGCAGGGCGCGCAAGGTCGCCGGCACCAACGCGGAGATGGCGTCGATGGCAGGCTCGGTGGCTTCTCCGCTCATCAGTCCTTCAGCACCGCGGCCTCGAGGGCCGGCTTGCCGCGGATCAGGTCGGCCGCCTTCTCGGCGATCATCAGCACCGAGGCGTTGAGGTTGGCCGAGGGCATGGTCGGCATGATCGAGGCGTCGGCCACGCGCAGCCCCTCGATGCCGCGCACGCGGAGCTGGTCGTCGACCACCGCGGTGGGGTCGCTGTCGGGCGCCATGCGGCAGGTGCCCATGAGATGGAAGGTCGTGGTGCCGCGCTCCTTGGCGGCCTGCAGCAGGTCGGCGTCCGACTGCTTCTCGGCGCCGGGGAACTCCTCGCGGTCGTAGTATTTGCTGAGCGGTCGCGAGCCCAGCAGCCGGCGCGCCAACTTCATGCCGGCCAGCAGCACGCGCCGGTCGCTCTCGGCCACGAGATAGTTCGGCTGAATGACGGGATGCTCGAACGGGTCGGCGGAGCGCGAGCGGACATAGCCGGTCGAATCGGGCCGCTGCTGCCAGGAGGCGATGGTCATGCCGGGGAAGTCATCGAGCGTCGACTGCACGCCCTCCTTGTAGCTCGCCGGGGTGAAGGTGAGCTGCAGGTCGTAGTTGTCGACGGCTTCGTCGGATTTCCAGAAGACGTAGATCAGCGTCGGGTTGAGCGACAGCAGGCCGCGCCGCGTCGCAGCGTATTTCAGGACCTCGCCAACCAGCCGCAGCCCCTTGGAACGCTCGTTGATGCTCGTCGCGTTCTTCACGCGCGCAACGAAGCGCGGTGCGTAGTGGTCGCGCAAATTCTCGCCGACGCCGGTCAGCTCGTGCTTCACCTCGATGCCCAGCGACCTCAGCAGCGGTGCCGGACCGATGCCCGAGACCTGCAGCAGCTGCGGCGAATTCACGGTGCCGCCGCACAGGATCACCTCTTTGCGCGCCTTCACCTCGACCGGGAAGCCGGTGCGGCCGCCCTTGTTGTAGCGTACGCCGACCGCGCGCTTGCCTTCGAGCACGATCGAAGTCGCGTGCGCGTTGGTGCGCACCGTGAGGTTGGGCCGCTTCATCGCGGGATGCAGATAGCCGCGCGCGGCGCTGACCCGGCGGCCGTTGGCGATGATGCGCTGCACGTAGCTCACGCCCGCTTGCATCGTGCCGTTGTAGTCGGGGTTGCGCGGGATGCCCTGCTCGACCGCGCCCTCGATGAAGGCCTCGCACAGGGGATCGCGCCAGTCGAGGTCGGTGATGGGCAAGTTGCCTTCGGTGCCGCGGAAGGTCGGGTCGCTCTCGCCCATGCGGTGTTCGCTGCGGCGGAAGTAGGGGAGCACGTCGGCATAGCCCCAGCCGCGGTTGCCGCGCTGCGCCCAACCGTCGAAGTCGAGCCGCTGGCCGCGATTGTAGATGTGGCCGTTGATCGAGGACGAGCCGCCCAGGGTCTTGCCGCGCGGCGCGGAGATGGCGCGGCCGCCGGTCCATTCGCTGGGCTCGGACTTGTAGAGCCAGTTCACGCTGGGATTGACCAGCGTGTACATGAAGCCCGCGGGAATGTGGATGAACGGATGCCAGTCGCGCGGACCGGCCTCGAGCACGCAGACCGTGACGTTCGGATCCTCGCTCAGCCGGTTGGCCAGCACGCTGCCCGCCGAGCCGGCCCCCACGATCACATAGTCGAAACTCTCCATCCCCGCGTCTTCCTCCTGCCAGGAGGATTGACCACGGGATCGTGGCCGGAGGCAATGGCCCGCAGCGATTCCGCCAGCCGGAGCGGCCTAGACGGCCATGGCGCGCCGCCAGCGCAGCGCGTCCTCGATCTGGGTTTCGAGCCCGCGGGCCGGCGTCCAGCCGAGGGCGCTACGCGCCTTGTCGATGCTGCCGACCAGCCGGGGCGAGTCGCCCGGCCGCCGGGCGCCGAACACATGCGGCACCGGCCGGCCAGTCAGCCGGCCGACGCAGTCCACGACTTCGCGCACGCTGTAGCCGGTGCCGGAGCCCAGATTGAAGACCTCGTGCCGGCCGCTGCGACCGCCGAGCGCGAGCAGCCAGCCGACGGCACGGAGATGGGCGTCGGCGAGATCGGTCACGTGCACATAGTCGCGCACGCACGAGCCGTCCGCCGTCGGATAGTCCGAGCCGTGCACGACCAGGCTGGGCCGCCGGCCGAGGGCCGCGTCGATGGCCAGCGGAATGAGATGCGTCTCGGGCTCGTGCGCTTCGCCGATGAGGCCGCCGGCATCGGCGCCCGAGGCGTTGAAGTAGCGCAGCGAGGCCGAGCGCAGCCCCTGCCAGGCCGCCGCTTCGAGCGCGCGCTCGACGTTGGCCTTGGACGAGGCGTAGGGGTTGATCGGCGCGAGACGATGCGTCTCGGCGAGCTGCTCGGTCTGCGGCAGGCCGTAGACGGCGCAGGTGCTGGAGAAGACAAAGGCCTGTACACCGTGCCGCACCGCCGCGCCGATCAGCACGCGGCTCTTGCCGGCATTGTTCTGCATGTATTTCTCGGGCTGCGTCACCGACTCGCCCACTTCGATGTAGCCCGCGAGGTGGATCACGACCTTGGGGCGGTGGCGCAGGAACACCTCCTCGACGAAGCGGCCGTCGCCGATATCGCCGATCTCGAGCGGTCCCCAGCGCACGGCCCACTCGTGGCCCTTCTCGAGCGTGTCGAGGCAGACGGGCTGTGCGCCGGCCTCGGCCAGCGCCTTGCAGACATGACTGCCGATGTAGCCGGCGCCGCCGGTCACCAGGACCGGGCCGGAAAGAAGGGAATCGATGATGCAACTCCATGAGCGCGGGTGAAACGCGATGCAGTGGGATGGCCGATAAGATAGGATCGTTCAACGCGTCCGGGAGACGATCACAGATCGATCACGTATTCCGGGCGATCGATTGTGTTCCATCGGCGCGCGTCACCGTGGAGAGGCCATGAACAGGTTCGTGAAGCAGTTCGTTCTCAAGGTCAGCCGGTCGTTCGGCTACGAAATCGTGCCGTTGCGCGACATGCGCGAGCGCGACTTCGCGCTGCACCTGCGCGAGCTGCTGACGCGACTCGAGGTCGACTGCGTCCTCGATGTCGGCGCCAATGTCGGCCAGTACCACGACTTCCTGCGCAACCGCGTGCAGTACGAGGGCAAGATCGTCTCCTTCGAGCCGGTCTCGCATCATCTCGGCCTGCTGCGCGAGCGGGCGCAGAAGGATCCGGACTGGCACATCGAGGACTGTGCGCTCGGCGCGCAGGAGGAGCAGAAGGAGATCAACGTCATGGTCTCCGACCAGTTCAGCTCGTTCCTCGAGCCCGACTATCAGCGCGTCGCCGAGTACAACGACATGAACGTGTTGAAGGCGAAGGAGACGGTGACGGTGCGCAGGCTCGACGTCGTGATGCCGGCGCTGCAGGAACGGCTGGGCTTCCAGAGGCCCTATCTCAAGCTCGACACCCAGGGTTTCGACATCGAGGTCCTGCGCGGCGCGACCGGGATATTGCCCGCCGTGCGTGCGCTGCAGACGGAGGCATCGGTGCTCGGCATCTACAAGGGCATGCCGAGCTACATGGACACGCTGCGCCACCTCGACGGGCTGGGCTTCGACATCACCGGCATGTACACGGTGAACCGGGATGCAGCGCTTCGTCTCGTCGAGTTCGATTG
>SCVT01000308.1 GCA_004296815.1 Reyranella sp.
CTTTGCCAGCAGCGCCGGGACATGCGGCGCGTAGGGCTTCAGCCGGTGGTTCGACGCCATCACGATCGTGCCGTCGTCACGCCGCTCGACCTTCACGTCGCGGCTGAGGAACTCGATCGGCTTGAACGGAACCTGCATCACGCTGTCCAACGCGCTTCTCCCGATTTTCACTGCCGGGGATTTAGAGGCGCTTGTCTGCGGCACGTCAAAGGCTATCCTCGCCGCTCGGGGGAGACAGCAATGCTTGCACGATTCGTGGGTATCGGCGTTGCGTTGATGGCGACAACCGCGTTGGCTCAGCAGGACCCGAAGGACTGGATCAGCGATCCGAAGACCGGCTGCAAGGTCTACGAGCCCAGTCCCGAAGCCGGCCTGTCGTTCAGCTGGTCGGGCCCGTGCGTCAACGGCGTGGCGCAGGGCAAGGGCACGTTGCAGTGGTTCGTCAACGGCAAGCCCGACGGCAACTATATCGGCGAGATGGCCCGCGGCCTGCTGAACGGACAGGGCGTGCGCAACTTCCCGACCGGCGACCGCTTCGAGGGCCAGTACCGCGACAACGTCCGCACCGGCCACGGCATCTACACCTGGCGCACGGGCGATCGCTACGAGGGCGGCTTCCTCGACGACAAGCGTCACGGCCAGGGCGTGTTCCAGTGGAGCGACGGCACCCGCTTCGAGGGCAACTGGGCCGGTGGCCTGCCCAACGGTCAGGGCACCAAGTATTCGCCGAGCGGCCGCACCTTCACCGGCAACTGGACGAACGGCTGCTTCCGCCAGGGCGACGTCTGGTCGTCGGCCGCCGTCACGCCGGAGCAATGCGGCTTCCGCTAGTCCGCTTCGTGAAACGTTTGCCGAGGTCTGCTGCGACCTGAATGCCCGTTCACATCGGGGCGGTTTTCCGCCAGAGTCCGCCGCAGCACACAGGGAGAGAGCGATGGACTTCGAATACTCGGACCGCAGCAAGGCGCTGCTCGAGAAACTCAACAAGTACATGGACGAGGTCATCTATCCGGCGGAGCCCGTCTACGAAGAGCAGATGGAGAAGGCCAAGGATCGCTGGCAGCTCCCGCCCGTCATCGAAGAGTGCAAGGCCGAGGCGAAGAAGCGCGGCCTCTGGAACATGTTCCTGCCCGCCGACCGCGAGACCGGCGACACGCACGGCACGATGGGCCTCTCCAACCTCGAATACGCGCCGATCTGCGAAGTGCTGGGCCGCTCCTCGATCGCCTCGGAATCGGTCAACTGCTCCGCGCCCGACACCGGCAACATGGAAGTGTTCGCCCGCTACGGCTCGGCCGAGCACAAGGAGAAGTGGCTGAAGCCGCTGCTCAACGGCGAGATCCGTTCCTGCTTCGCCATGACCGAGCCCGCGGTCGCCTCGTCCGACGCGCGCAACGTCGAGTGCCGCATCGAGTCGGACGGCAACGAGTACGTGATCAACGGCCGCAAGTGGTGGTCGTCGGGCATGGGCGATCCGCGCTGCAAGGTCATCATCCTGATGGGCAAGAGCGATCCCAACGCGCCGGCCTA